>JAIJLI010000139.1 GCA_022722495.1 Dialister sp.
GTCTCTTAGTCTCTTAGTCTCTTAGTCTCTTAGTCTCTTAGTCTCTTAGTCTCTTAGTCTCTTAGTCTCTTAGTCTCTTAGTCTCTTAGTCTCTGGTTCGCTAGTCACCAGTCATTAGTCACCAGTCCCCACAAACCGATAGATCGTTCCGGCCTTGGTGCTCTCTACTTTTTCAAAACGGGGAGCGAGCGACCAGGTGTCGAAGAATTTGGCTTTCCCGTTTGCTACATAGAGGTAGCTGGGCTTATCAGAGGCCTTGGCAGCTTCTATGAATTGCTCTTCGTTTACGGTGGGGATGGGAGATTTCTTATCCCAGCGGGCATCGCGCTTTTCCTGGTCAAGCAGCGGTTCATCAGGCAGGAGGCGTGTCGTGATGTCGCCCGTGTAGTAGCTGTAGCTGGCGGGATAGGTGAGGAAGAAATAGTGTTTTCCTTTCTCTTCCTGGATGGCACTGTCGATCTCAAAGGCGGATCGTGTCATCATGAAGTGGGGAAGGCCTTCGGAGATACAGCAGAGGAAGGCGGACGCCGTGACCGCGGAGATGATGGTGAGGCGTTTGTATTGGTTCGCTTTCCAGCGGATGAGGTAGGCGAAGAGGCCATAAGCAAGGACAGCGTAGAAGACAAGCCAGTTTCCTTCTTTTAGACGGAAGGTGCCGACAAGGAGCGCCGCCATAAGGATCAGGAGGCCGAGACCGCCCAGAATGGAGGGGAGCTTTTCGCCCATGCGGATGCGGAGCGCGCCGAAGGCGGCAAAGGTGATGGCGGGGATGACGGCGATGTAGGAATAGGTGACATACTTCGTGGCCATCAGGGTGTAGAAGAGGATGGTGCCCCAGCACCAGACCATGAGGAAGAGGTAGAAGGCGCCCTTCTCTTTCCAGCGCATTTTCATCTCATAAAAGGAAACAAAAGCCCATGGGAGGAGCGAGGCGGGAAGGAGGATGAGGTAGTAGTACCAGTGGTTGTCCTCGGGATGCTCGGAAGAGGTGGCGCGGAGGACGTTGTGCAGTCCCAGAAATTCATTGATGAAATCACTGCCGTGGATCGCATACATGCCGCCGTACCAGGGAAGGGCGATGGCAAAGAAGGCGAGAAGCCCCTGCCAGGGGAAAAGGCGGAGGATGGTCTTCGGCTCTTTCATCGAAAGGCACCAGATGACAAGGAGAAGGCCGGGAAGGACGAGGCCGACGGGGCCTTTCGTGAGGCAGGCAAGCCCCGCGGCAGCGTAGGCGATCACCAGATGCTTTTTGCTGGTTTCTGTGATGCCGATGTAGGCAGAAAACATGGTCGGGATGGTGAAGAGGAGGAGGATGCTGTCAGTGATGATGGCGTGGGAGATCACCCAGCACTCCAGCGAGGTCGCGAGCATGACGCCGGCCCAGATGGAGACAACATTGTCTTTCAGGATGCGCCGGAGGTACCAGATGAGAAGTGTCACGGAGAGGGCGCCTGTAAGCACTGCCGGCAGGCGGGCGGCGAGGTCGGTGAAGCCAAGTGCGCTGTAGGCGAGCGAGAGGAGCCAGTAGACCATGATGGGCTTGTCATACCAGTAGACGCCATAGATCTGCGGGGACATCCAGTCGCCGGACTCCACCATTTCACGGGCGGTCAGTGCGTAGTTCGACTCGACCGGATCGGTGATAGGAAGCAGCCAGCTGCCCCAGAGGAAGAAGAGAAAGGCGATGATGAAGAAGCTGATAAAAGAGATCAGGGTGCTGCGTTCGTTCTCTTTGGCAAGCTGCGCCTGTTTTCTCTCACGCTTTTGACGTTTTGTACTCAAGGAGACCTCCTATAACTAGAACTGTGTCATGGTGAAGCGGCGTACCCTTCCGTACGCTACGAAACATAGAGAGTGATGATCATATCTCATGTCATGCATGCCTATCAGATCGGACGATGATGGAAACAGCAGCTCCTCATGGCTCTGCGTTTCTTACCAGAAATACTGCTGTATCCTTTTCCCACAGCAGCCGATTTTCTGCTTTCAGCTTTTCCGGCCAATGGTCATAGATCTTTTTCTGCACGAGAATGTAGGCATGATCCGGAAGGGTGAGGGCATTGTCTTTGCCGGGAAGAAGGACGCCGTCGGCTTCATTTTTTTCCGTTTCTTGGCGTTTTCGTTCGTCGAATTCCGGAAGGGCTTTTCCGTAAATATCCGTGTAGAAGGCGATGGATGGCCGGTAGAAGGTATCGATATAGACCGGAATGTCAGGCGCCTTTTCTGTTTCCGAGAGCGTCTCTGCAATGGCCTTCGAGGTGAAGAGACTGGAAACGGGAGCGGCAAAGAGGCCCCAGACGGATGTCACGAAGAGAAGGATGAGGCAGGCCTGCGAGCAGAGGAAGCCGCGCATACGCCCCTTTGACAGCATGCGGACAGAAAAGAGAGCAGAGAGGATCATGAAGAGGGAAATGCCGTATTTCACTATAGCGCCGCCTGCGGGTGTAAGCGGCGCGAGGCTGATGGCGATAGCTGTCGTCAGAGCAAAGAAGAGATGGAAGCCTATGAGGGACTTGGAAACATGCCCCGCTTCTCTGATCTCCGTGAGATATTTCCCGGCAAGAAGCGAGAGCGGAGGAAACATCGGAAGGATATAGGAGAAGAGCTGCGTCGAGGAGAGCGTAAAGAAGAGGAAAATGAAGAGCGCCCAAACGATGAGGTAGAAGAGGACAGGGTCTGATCTCCATTTCAGTAAACGTCGAAGGATACCAGGCAGTGTGCCGGTCCATGGATAGAAACCGGCGATCAGGACGACGAGGTAGAGCCAGTAGTGGTTCTGTCCGGCATGCTCCGGGCTGATGAAGCGCGTCACATTGTGATAGCCGAGAAAGGTATCGATGAAGGCATCTCCGTGGATCATGCCCATTGCCAGGTACCAGGGAAGTCCCACGAAACAGGCGAGGGGGATCCCCCAGGTCCAGCCCAGTGCCATGATATTTTTGAAAGTGAAAGATCTCGAGAAGATCATCCAAAGTCCTACGATGAGTGCTGGAAATCCGAAGCCGATCGGGCCCTTCGCAAGGAGCGAGAGGCCGCAGAAGATATAGGCGGGGATATATTCTTTTCGAAGAAATGAAATGAGGGCGACGGTGAGCGTGAAGGTCAGCGTCGCATCCGTCACCGAGCTTCTGGCAAGGACGATGATCTCCAGAGAGGAGGCAGAGATGAAGGCACCGTAGAGCGCAGCCTTCTCACCCAGCAGCTTTCGCATAGACAGGTAGAGGTAGGGCGAGAGCAGCGCACCCATCAGGATCGAAGGGAGACGGGCACTCGTGGTCGAGACTCCAAAGAGAGTGAAGGAGATTGATTCTAACCAATAGAAAAGCGGCGGCTTATCGTACCAGAATTCGCCATAGATGCGGGGAGACAGCCAGTCGCCTGTAGAAAGCATTTCCTTCGCTGTCTCGCCGTAGACTGGCTCATCTGGGTCGAGCAGAGGAATGAGACCGGAAAAAGTGCCGTAGAGGGCGAGACAGAAAAGGAAAAGTAAGATGCAGTTTTTATTGAGCTTCATGTTTATTCTTATGTTTCTGATAAAAATGGAAAGCCGCCGCGATGATGGCGCAGATGACGATGCAGACAAGAGCGATCTCCAGCTTGTAAGAGAGGAGAGAATGCCAGTTTTCTCCCAGCATGGCCCCCATGTAGACCAGAAATATGGTCCAGGGGATAGTGCCGATGATGGTCAGGATCGTGAATTCCGGGAGGGGAAATTGTGCGATGCCCGCAGGCAGGGAAATGAAGGTACGGATCCCCGGAAGCAGACGGCCGGTAAAGACCGCAATGCCGCCGTAGGTCTCAAACCAGTTTTTCGCGGCGATCATTTTTTTCGCACCCATACCGCCTTTCTGCGTATGGCGAAGGATCATGTCGCGCCCGCCCTTGTAGCCCATGTAGTAGGAGGCCAAGGAGCCGATCAGCCCGGCCAGTGTGCCGATCAAGATCGTCGGCCAGAAGGAGAAGACACCCTGCGAGACGAGGAAACCCGCAAAGCCCAGAATGATCTCACTGGGGATGGGGATATTCATGTTTTCGAGCGCCATACAGATAAAGAGCGCAAGATAGCCCCATTCAGAGAGAAAAGATATGATGAATTCCATAGATATGGTCCTTTTGAAAAAACAGGTATAACAGGGGGCAGGATCGGACGATGGCAGGCATCACTCACGGAGTCAGCCGCCGGGTCACTCGCTATCGGCTGCTCCTATTTCTAAAGCCTAGCCCCTGATTCCTATCATCACTATATCAGACATTGTTTTCGATTTTTTAAATAAATTTTGGGTATTTGTAGAATCACATATATCTTAAACTATAGCATGGATAAAGGGGTGGGTCAATAAAAAGAGCAGGCTTGAAAAGAAGAGCAGAGACTCGCTTCTCTTGCCCCTTCTTGGGAAGCGATCACCTGTTTCGTATTCCCCGCATGAAGAAACTGGAATCTGTTTGATATGAATATTTATTCGAAAAGCTAGAATAATTTGACATATGTCCGAAGAATTGATAAGATACAAACAGTTGGTTTACTGCTCATTTATATATGTATAGAATATGGAGATGATCAGAATGATGAATAAAAAAATGAGAATTCTTCTGGCGATGGGTGCTATGGCAGCGGTGGTCCTTGCTTCCGGCTGCGGCGGCGATGCGAAATCCGGCGAGAGTGCAGCGAAGTCCGGCTCCGGCATCCCGAAAGTCATCCGCGTCGGCTCGGAAACCACGTTCCCGCCATTTGAATTTACCAAGGATGATAAATATGTAGGCTTCGACCTGGATCTTGCGGATGCGGTCATCAAACAGATGGGCAGCCAGATGGAATTCAAGTCCATGGGCTTCGATGCGCTGATCCCAGCTGTCCAGTCCGGACAGATCGATCTCATTGCAGCCGGTCTTGATGCGACACCGGAACGCGAAAAGCAGGTCGCTTTCTCCGATCCCTATTTCACACAGAATGGCTACATCATCATTGTCAGAAAAGACAATGATGATATCAAGGACTGGGCAGATCTGGAAGGCAAGAATGTCGGTGCGCAGGTCGGCACCCAGCAGGTGAAGCTCGCGCAGGAAGCCAAAGCCGCACAGGTAAAACAGCTCGACTCGAATTCTCAGGCATTCATGGAACTGCAGGCTAAGACGCTCGATGCGGTTGTCATCGACCAGCCTGTCGGCATGTACTACCTGAAGCAGGGCGGGGACAAAGATCTGAAGATCGTCGGCACCTCCAAGGGCGCCAACGGCATGGTCTTCGCAGTGAAGAAAGAAAATAAAGAACTGCAGGCGGCGGTGAATAAGGCGCTGAAGGAGATCAAAGCAAACGGGACCTATGATAAGATCTTCGAAAAATGGTTCGGAAAGCAGGAAAAGAAATAAGCGTGACAGGATAGAAGGAGCGGGCATTGTCCCGCTCCTTTTTGCGTGCGTGCCATCGTGGACCGGAAGGACGTTTCTCTAAAGTTTAAAATTTAAAGTTTTTAGAAAAATAGCACAGGATGCCAGATCTTATTAGAAATACTTGAAGTTTTAAAGTGTAAAAATGATCAAATTTCAGTATACTTTTTATATATGATTCTGCAAAGATTTAAAAATATTTGATCTCGGGAGGAAATCGTATGAACAAAAATGTAGTGAAATCAGCCGCTTTCATTCTGGCAGCCAGTGCTATTTTCTTTTCCACCGGATGCGGTGGGGAAAGAGGGAGCAGTACAGCGAAGCCGAAGAAAAAGCTCAGTGTCGCTGTGGAGGCCTCCTATGCCCCCTTCGAATATAAAGATGAAAACGGTCGCATCATCGGCTTCGATGTGGACCTCATGAAGGCAGTCTCACAGAAAATGGATGCGGAAGCAGAGTTCAATAACCTGCCTTTTGAACAGATTTTCCACTTCGTCGGTGATAAGAAGATCCAGCTGGGCATCTCTGCCATCGGCGCAACGGAAGAACGTAAGAAGCACGTGTCTTTCAGTGATCCATACTACAGCTTGGGAAGCTACGTCATCGTAGTCCGCCCCGGCACGGAAGGGATCCATGGGCCGAACGATCTGAAAGGGAAGATCGTAGCCGCCGAACGTGGTTCTACGAATGAAGTGAAGGCGAAGGAGCTTTCCACGGCGCGCAGGAT
>JAIJLI010000140.1 GCA_022722495.1 Dialister sp.
GCTCATTGTTTACCAACTTCAGGTATATCAGTCTATTATAATTCAAAATTATGTGGAACATCATCAAAAACGACATTAGGTCCAAATGCAGAGGCTGCTTTCGTAAAAGTAAACTATGCCTTATTTTACCCTACCAATGTCACACAATGGACCAAATCAAATATGGATAGAAGCAATGTTTTCCCAAATAGTAGTCTCACAAATAGAAATGTAATCTTGGAAGGAGCTACAACAAAAAAAGCAATTGAAGCCAAAGTTACGACTATAAATGTTACTTATGAAAAAAGTGTAAAAACAGTCGCAGGAACATATACTGTTTCTCTAAAAAAAATGGTATATGCAAAACTTAACAATCAATCCACTAGTGCATTACCTCAAAGTGGCGATAGTGGAGGTATAATATACGACAAAAACACAAAAAGGGTTTGTGGAGAATTGTTTGGCAGAGGAACTATGAGTGGGGCAAATTACATGTTATTTTCTAGTGCAGAACTCGCCCTTAACGCTTTAGGTGCAAAGTTATATTAAACTTCATCAGCAAAACTTACTTATACAAATAAGTGCGTAAATCGAATTCTCACAAGAAGTCCTGCTTATATTTGAAATTCCGCTGTTGTTATGTGCTATTAAGTTAGTTTTTGTCTCTTCACTGAGGCTGGACGTTCTCAGCGGAAGCCTATTGTTGTTGTGTGCGATTAAGTTCGTGTTTGCCTCATTACTGAGACAGGACGTGACAGATAGGCTTGCCCTTGACGCTAAGGTGTCGAGGGCTTTATCTATAAAGAGGTGGAGAACACTCTCCACCTCTACCCTCTCCTCTTGTTACAGATGTACACGACATAGAATAAGTTCTGTGAACGCCTGCGTTTACTTGGCTGCAAAGATACTCATTTCTGATGAAGATCCCAAGCCATTTCTTCATATTTCTCCAAAGTTTCCCTCATTTGCAATTCCAGTTTTTCCAACTCCGGAATAAAATTCTCTTCCAACAACGTCCACGTTCTGTTACGTACATACTGTAGAGTTCTGTGAAGTTGATTAACTTGCTTGGACAGTATTTTGTTTTTCTTCTTCAAATCTGTCATTTGCTTCTGAAGAACTTTCTCATCGAATGTTGGTTTCTTTTTCAGAGCCTTTTCCGCCTCCTCTTCCTTTTTAATTTCATTTTTCAAATCAACTTTCGCATCATACAGTTGAACTCCCTGCTTTTCCAGGGCTGCAGATAGTTCTTCCACTTCCTTGCGAAGTTCCATATTTTCCTCAACCTTGCGGTCGTAATCTCGGATGATGAACATCATCTGATGCTCGAAAGGTATATCTTGATTCATTTTTTCCATACCATGCACATCATTTAGAGCCAAACATTTTCGAATAACGATATACCCAAACACAAAAATCTACACCGACAAGCAGTATTCCGACAATGGCTAGCCACGCATAAGCATCACCAAATATTTTAATCAGTGCAGTTAGCGTTATACACATACATGCCATAGCAATAATGAGTGTTCTCCAGAACATACATTTATACGACTTTCTAACCTCATCTACGACTTCTAAAGCAGCATCATTTAAGTCTCTCTTGAAACTAACAAGAAACTCTTTCTTGTATGTCTCTAGCTCATCTATATGTTTCTTACGTTCATCAGCATAAGCTTCCTGTACGCCCTTCTGCACGCCTTCCTTGATGTTGTCACGTGCTTCTTCAGAAATTGTAACAGTTATGTTTGCCAAAGCATTCTTAGCGCTGTCAATATAAGAAGAAATATTTGAATACATGCTTTCGCATTGCTCCAGAATATTTTTTAGCCCCTGCAACCGATCTCTTTCATCTCCAATTGCAGTTTCATACATCGCATTTATTTCATTATATTTCTCATTTATGCTTCTAGCAAGTTCTTCAACTTCATTTAAAAGCGCAAGATTGCTTTCCAAGCGTTTGCGCTCATAGCTATTGTCAACATTGCTATTATCTTTATTCTCTACAGAAGACGCAACCTTCTTCTGAGGTGATTGAACATCTTCAGCTACATCTTCCATCCCGAAATTATAATCATTTCTAGCCATCTTTATTAATTTTATTATAATTATACTATCAAATGTAGTTGTGCTTAAAGGCATAATACCTTAATTCTAAAAGCACAACTACATTTATACTTCTATCTCTATTATCTTCCCCATCCTTTCGAAGTACTTCTTTTGGACAGGTGAGAGAGGCATCTTTTTTTAGCTTTACCTACAGCATTCCTTGCCATATTTTCAAAGTCTTCAGCCGTCTTTCCATCCCAGCGAAGATCATTATCGCTGGAGCCTCCGCCACCGCCCCCTGACATTACAGGAACGTCAGCAGCAGTACAGAACTCGAACACTGCAACCGCCAACATTTGTATTTGCTCTGGAATCTCAGAGTTTGGATTGCGATAATCAAATTTATCGATTGGCTCCACCAACTTATTGATGATATCAAAAGCTGCATCAGGAATACGAGCATTCAGTATCTCTTCATCGTTCCAGTTTTGCTTAGCTGCACGAGCAGAGCACTTCCACTGAGGCATCTTAGGAAGCTCTTCTCTTTTTGCAGGGTTATTCTCTACATTATTATATGTAGGCATAGAGGAACCTCTACCTGCAGATGATACATTATCACCCCTCTGGATTTGCGGACGATGCAATCTGTTCCAGGTTCCCTGAAGTTTCGATACCATCAAGTCACGACCAAAGCCCAACTTAGAAGACTGCACAAGAATCGTACTAGACAAACTCCCATCAACCTTGAATAGGCGTTCTCCAATAGAATAGCCTCTACAAATGCCCCTTCCATCGTACTTTGCATCGATGATCCAACCACGAGAGCGCATGCCTTCAAAGTATCTCTCCAGATTAAACTTATTCATACATGCCAATACATCTATTGCATCTTTATGTATTCTGTTCTTTCGTTCTGCCCCATCACGCTCACCAACACTCTCTGCCTTTGTCCACCCTCGCTCAACAGCAAGTCTATTCGCAGCTTGCTTTGCTCTATCTTTATATTGAGTATCATCAAGAACTTTATTATCCTCAGTGATACGATTTAATATCAGATGAATATGAGGCTTGTCGGTATCTGTATGAAGACACGCAACCCATTGTGAGTTCTTTATATCCCACCCTTTTATTTTTCCTCTTCTTTTAGAAACAAAAGGAGTGCTTAGATTTCTAATAGAATCGTCTATAAGCTTTATCCAATCAGACTTCGTAAAGCCGGCACTTTCTTCCTTTGATGGGCAAAGTTCAATGTGAAAAAACGGATCTTCAATTTTCCTTCCACAGTTTTTCTGTCTCATCTTCATATAGTCCCATACGGCACGAGGCTCTATCGGGTCACCAAAAATATTATCCCATGGCATATTACCAGAAGAGATAAATTCAGGTTTCCGACCATCATCCGCTTTTTTGTTCATAGCATAGTTGATGGCATTGTGCCCATGACTACTATCTGCCGTTTGTATTTTAATAACCATATCACTTACATTTATCAATGAGACGATCCAAACACTTTAACCCTTTCTGTATATATGTTCTCCAAAAGGCAAAGCTTTCTCCGGCGACTATATAGTTTGGTCTTTCGCTGTTTGGGACACCACGAAGAACCTTAAAGTATGCTCCAGCAAACTTCATTACATCAGTTCGATATTGTACAATATTTTTCATTACTTCCATTTCGTCAGGAGTCAGTGCCACCGTAGGAGTTTTGCCTTGCAGCAACGTTCTACAATAGTCTGAAAAAGACATATTGCACTTAGCAGCATTCGCTGTAAGCTCATCAGCAAGTTCTGCAGTCATTCTTATTCCCTTGATTACGGTTGCCGCATTTTTCTTCACAACAAGGGAACCACCAGAAGCTTTCAAGAGAAGATTTATTCTTCGCTTGTCTCCTTTGTACTGCTGAAACTTCTGATACTCATCTGCTGTTATTTCATACTTCAATCCCTGATAAGCATTCTTCGTTTTTTTGCAAATGAAAGCATGTATGTAGAACCGTTCTGGACCTCCACTAATATGAACGTCCAATACCAATATAGGCATAAATACCTTCTTGGATTTACCAGAAGCAACATCTTCTGTTACCAGGTAAAACGCCTTGCCAGGCGAAGCTTTCTGTAAAGCCTCGTCACCGTTGAAGCGATATATTGTTTCTTTCTTTTCTTCCATTATTCATACATTTTATTGCGAGCTTGCGAGTAATTAAGTTCTGTATTTTAAACCAATGATCGCAGAGAATTGTTTAACAATACCCCAACTTGCAATAGTACATTACTTTTGCTCTATAAAAACTTTACTACAAAGATAGTAAAATTCTCTGTATCAGCAAAGAAAACTCTCTAAGTAAAGCGAACATTTAAGCATCATTAAAGATAGCGAGCTTCGTTTTAAGACTTGTTGTTACTTCTTCGTTAGAACTTGTCAGAAAGACCAGAAGAGATAGATAGAAAGAAACAGGAAGAGAGAAGGGGGAAACAGGAAGAGCTTGAAAAACTTGAAATGCCAAAATAACATTTCAAGTTGAAGCGGAAACAGAAGACCTCGTTTTTTTGAGAAAAATAACATAAGAAAATTGGCAATACAAAAAAATCTTTGTACCTTTGTATTTTCTTGGTATAAAACAATACAAAGAAATCCTTTGAATTAATTTATAATAGAAACGATTATGATAGCAGTAATATACGCAAGAGTGTCAACATCAACGGGTAAGCAGGACACAGACCGACAAGTTAAAGAACTGACAGAATTTGCAAAGGAATACAACATAGAAATTGCAAAAGTCTTTCAGGACTATCAGTCTGGAGCAACCCCAAACTCAGAAAGACGATTCTTGCAGGAATGTTTGAGATACTGCACAGTTATAAATAAAAACGTAAACTGTGTTTTAATGTCGGAAGTGTCAAGATTGGGACGTGATGTCTGGGAAATGACCGAGCTGGCCAAGTTCTTTCATGACCACCACTTGAACGTTTACTTCTTGCGAGAAAACCTAAGTATGTTTAACAAAGATGGCAGCGAGAATACTCTTTTCACGATGCTCTTTGCTATGTTCAGCAAGTTTGCCGAGAATGAACGAACAGCCATCAAGGAGAGACTGCAGAGCGGCTACAAGAACTTCCGGGACAAGGGAGGGAAGGTTGGTCGAAAAGAAGGAAGCGTCAAGACCAAGGAGCAACTTGAACAGGAATACAAGCATGTCATCAAAGAACTAAAAGCAGGGTTGAGCATAGTCAAAGTTGCAAAGCTTTGTGACGTGGCACCAGGAACAGTTGCAAAGATTAAAAGAATCTTTTCAATCAACTACAAACCAAAGAAATAGCGCAAGAAGGGTGACGGACTCTATACCACCACCCTTCTTGCTTTTTCTACACTTCATAAAAATACAAAACCATCCATATTTGCATTATATGGCACATTTTACCTCTTTTTTAAAAATGATAAAGTGAAAAATCTTGACGGCACCAAAAATGCCTGCTACAAATGCTTCCTGTTCGTTGCCACAAACTCAAGCAACGAGCATCCACCCTGAAGCCAGTTTCAAGCAAGGATGAGGACGAGGGGCTTTATGCCCCGACCCCTAAATGTTTTAAATCTTATCTTCCTCTAAAACAAAAACTTCTCACACACACACCTAGCGGTCGAACACCTATGTGTGTGAGTATTCCTTTTTTATTCTTAATAATAGTTATTTTGTGGAGGTATCTTTGTTTTTCTCTTTGTATTCTTCTTTGGATATTTCTTAGGATGTTTATAAAACTATATATTTATAATTTACATAAAATCAGCATGTTATGCCAATTAATGTTGGTAGAAAGCATATTAATAAAAGGAAACTAATGAGCGTGATATGTTGGTGTAGATGATAGAATTTGCCACCAAAAATCTGTCATTAAGGGCAAAAAATGTCAGCAAATATACGAGTAACGGGGAAGACGCGCGCGTAATAATAGCTTGCTATTATTTTGAGGCAAAAAGAAAAGTGTAAAGAAAAAAGAAAAAATAGAGAATTTTGCAGAAAAAAGAAAGATTTTCCTTAAAAAATTTGGTAGATTTAGAAAATCTTTGTAATTTTGCAACCGAAA
>JAIJLI010000141.1 GCA_022722495.1 Dialister sp.
CTTGGGAATATTCCCAAGCTCGAACATCAATACCATGAGGACGAAGAAGACCATCATAGGCATGGCGCCAACGATGTAGGTCATCGACTTCTCGCTCCATTCGAGCGACCCGTCCTTCTCGAACGTCACCCCTTCCGGAAGGCCGGCCCGGAAGGCTTTGAGATCCGTATCATAGAGCGCCATGGAGACGGAGTCTGCCTTGGCTCCGCCTGTTACATCTGCCCGAAGCGTGATGGTTGGCTTCAGATCCCTGCGCCAGATGGTGCTTGTCTCATTTTCATAGGACAGATCTGCAAATTCGCCAAGCGGCACGTAGCGGCCATTTCCCACATGGACAGGCAGTGAGTCGAGGCTGGCCAGACGCGCTGCATTGTCTCCTTCCAGCTTGAAGGAGATCGGGATGAGCTGATCGCCCTGATACGACTCAGCCACCTTGTAGCCGGAGAGCTTCACGTAGAGATCCTGCGATACTGCATAGTTATCGATCCCCAGCTCGCGCACCTTGTCCTGATTGATCTTGAGTTTCAGTGTCGGTGTCTCCTGCGGCCAGTCGAGGCTCGCATTCGTGACATTCGGATTCTGCTTCATGATGGAGAGCGCTTCGGAAGCCAGCTTCACCGTCTCATCGATGGATTCGCCCGACAGGCGGAACATCACCGGATACTCGGACGGCGGGCCGGTCGTGATGAGACGGGTATGTGCCTGTGCATCCGGATATTTCTCCGTCACCGTATCCATGATCTCTTGGCGAAGCGCATCACGGCTCTTCTGGTCTGTCGCGACGATGATCATCTGCCCATGCCCGTCTTCCGGTGCTTTGGGATCAAAGAGCAGGATGAAACGCGGTGCGGTATCGCCGATGTATGTCGAGAAGGAGGATACACGCTCATCCCCATAGAGTGTATCGGCGATGCCGTTCATGACACGCTTTGTTTCCTGTATGGAAGCCCCTGAGGGGAGATTCACATCCAGAATGATCTCCGGACGCACCGAGTCGGGGAAGAATTCCTGATTCACCAGCGGGATCATCGCAAGCGTCAGGCAGAAAACCCCGGCAGTCCCCACGATGACCGTCTTCTTGAAATGGATACAGAGCGCAATGAGCTTGTAGAAGATCCGGTACGCCTTGTCTCCGATGGACGATTTCCAGCTTTTCCCCTTTTCGCGTGCTTCCTTCTCCTTCTCTTCCTTTGTTTTTACTTGAATGAATTTGTATCCCAAGACCGGGCTGACAAAGATGGATGCCACCCAGGAGAGAAGAAGGGCTGCTGCGATGACCCAGAAGAGTGCCGCGCAGTACTCCGATGTCTGGCCTTCTGCCATCCCGACGGGGATGAAGCCCGCCGCTGTGATGAGCGTCCCGGCGAGCATCGGCTTCGCGCAGCTCTTATAGGCCGCTTCCGCCGCTGACAGGCGGTCCATGCCTTCTTCGAGCTTCACCTGCATCATCTCGATGACGATGATCGCATCATCGACAAGAAGGCCGAGGGAGACGATGAGCGCTCCCAGAGACACGATATGCAGATCGATCCCCTGCCATTTCATGAAGAGGAATGTCGCACACACAACGACCGGGATGCAGAGCGCCAGCACGATGCCGCTCCAAAGTCCGAGCGAGAGGAAGGACGCCGCCATGACGATCACGATGGCCTCCAAGAGCGACTCTGTGAAATCATGGATGGACTCATTCACCACCTTCGGCTGATCCGCCACGAGCCCGATGTCCATGCCCGCCGGAAGATCTGCCTTCGACCGCTCGATCTCCCGATTGAGATTGTCCCCGAGCGTCAGGTTATTCCCGCCCACCCGCATCGAGACCGCGATACCGATCGCCGGTTTGCCATTGAAATAGAAAAGGGAAGACTCCGGCGTCGTGTAGGTCTGCGTGACCTTTGCCACATCGCCCAGATGGAAGCTCCGCTCACCCACATGGATCGGGATATTCTCCAAGGCTTCCACACTGCCTAGGAGACCGTCCACGCGGATCGCCACATTGCGAGACGATGTATGGATCGTCCCTGCCGGCATCATCGCCGACTGCTGCTGAAGGATGCGGAATACATCGGATGGATTCATCCCGAAGGAGGCGAGCTTATTCTGATCCATCTCGATGTAGATATTCTGCTCCTGCACCCCCAGGAGCTCGACCTTCTGCACATCCTCGACAGCGGCGAGACGACGGCGCAGCATTTCCGCCGACTTACGCTTCTCCTCATAGGAAAAGCCATCCCCTGTCACTGCATAGATCGAGCCATAGACATCATCAAAGCGGTCATTCACATACGGACCGTACACACCGGCGGGAAGAGCTGCCTTCTCATCATTCACGAGATTTCGCACCTCATGCCAGCGCGTCTGGATATCCTCCTTCTTGACCGAGTCCTTCAGATTCACATAGATGACCGTCTTGCCATCATGCGTGAAGGACTTCAGATAGTCCAGCCCCTTCGTATCCTGGAGCTTTTTCTCGAGCGGATCCGTCACCTGCTCGGTAATCTGCTCCGCTGTCGCGCCCGGCCAAGCCGCCGATACCACCGCCTGACGGATGGTGAAGTCCGGATCCTCACTGCGCCCCAGATGGAAATACGACCACAAGCCTCCCAGGAGGATGAAGAAAATGAAGAAATAGACCACCGGCTTGTGCTTGATGGCCCACTCTGCCAGATTCAGCCCTTTCATACGCGTACCTCTTCTCCTTCAGCCAGTTTCGAAACGCCCGCCGTCACGATACGATCACCCTTGGCAAGTCCTTCGATGATCTCCACCGTATCCTCGCCGTAGCGCCCCACCTTGACCGGCGTCAGCGTCACCTTGTGATCCCGGATCACCCAGACAGACGGCTTCTGATCCTGCGTCGCCATCGCAGAAAGCGGGATCATGATGCCCTTGCCGACCCCTCTGTCACCAAATTTCACCTCTGCCGTCATACCAACGGCGATATTCTCCGGCGGATCGACCAATGTCACCTTCGCATCATATGTCCCCGTCTGCGCATTCGGTGCAGCCGCTACTTCGCGGACGCGCCCCTCTACGGTGACATTCGGCAGCGCCCAGAATGTCACCGTACACGGCATCCCCACCGAATACTCCCGATACTGCTTCTCTGTCAAAGAAATGTAGACATCCAGCTGCGAATCATCGATGATCGACACCACCGGTGTCCCCGCCGCGACGACCTGCCCCACCTCATAGAGAGTCGCGCCGACGATCCCATCGCGGTCTGCCGAAAGCACCGTGAAGCCGAGATTATTCTCCGCGCGCGAGAGCGCCGCCTGTGCGGACTCGAGCTGCGCCGCTGCAAGCTCCGCCTGATTTCTCGTCTGATCAATGGCAAGATCAGAGATCGCCGACACCGAGTGCAGCTTCTCATACCGCGCCAGCGTCGACTGTGCGAGGCGATACGATGCTTCCGCCGCATTCAGCTGCGAACGCGCCGCCGCTGCCTGCTCCTCCGCATCCTTCGAGTCTACCTTGAAGAGTGCCTGCCCTGCGCTGACCCGCTCACCGGATGTGACATAGCGCTGCATGATCCTGCCTCCCACCTGAAATGCCAAAGGCGATTCAAAAAAACCATGCACCGTGCCGGAGAACGTATTCTTCACGCCCGACTCCGTCTCACCGATGACCATCGACTTCACCAAAGGTGCCTTTGGTGCCGCTGCCTTCTCTGCTCCGCACCCCGACAGCGCGATCGAAGCACCTATAAGCATCACACCGATATACATAGCTAAACGTTTCATAGACTGACTCCTTGTATGATAAAAGTGACTGGTGACTTGTGACTAGGGATTAGGGATTGGGGATTGGGGATTAGGTTTGCGATACGAGAAAACCGCTGGTTTCAAACCTCTGCGGCGCTTCCATATTTTTATGCGCCGCACCACCATTTCGCATTTCGCATTTCTCATTTCTAATTTCTCATTCGAGCAGAGCTTTCATTCACAATCAAGGGGCAGCACGCCCGAGGGGCTAACCTTGAACCCATTAACCTTACTTTTCTATCCCATGCAGAATGATATCCTCGAGCACATTCATCACATCCGTACCCGTCATATTCTGCTCGCGAAGGAAATCCGCATCATTCAGATTGTGCGTCGATGTGATGAGGATCATGCGAAGGATCGTCAAATTCACCTCACGAAAAGCCCCCGCCGCGACCCCGGCCTCCAGAAGCTCCATCATATAGTCGAACTCCTCATACTTGAAATCCATCCACATCTTCCAGATCTCCGGATAATGGATCTCTATATCCTGATAAAACCCATCCGGCATCGCCCACAGCGTCTCCACGAAGAGACGGCAGTACGAGAGCAGCCGCCCGCGCGCCGTGTCCTTCTTCATCATCAGCGCTTCCTTCGCCTTCCGAAACGCCTCCTGATCTGCCAGACACACCATGCGGATCAGCACCGCCTTCGAAGACGCCTTCTGGTACAGCGTACTTTTCGAGATATGGAGCTTTCTTGCGATATCGTCCATCGTGAATTTGACCGAGTGCAGCCGCATCTCTTCCTTCGCCGCCGCGATCAGCTGTTCATCCATAATGATTCCTCCAGTACTCTTTTCGTTTTTTTAGTACTCTACTCATATTATAGCATGGTTTCGTGTGAAAACAAATTCTATTCGCATGCAGAAAGTACAAAAGAGCGATGAGCCTGCAAAGCTCATCGCTCTTACGTCTAATCCAATTATATGGGATGCCAACCAAATGTGGCTCACCTTTTCACGTCCATTATTGCCCTAAATGGCTCACTTTTATATTTGCATTTACATCCCACAACCATTTGTTTTATAGGCAAATTCTTTATCATTTCTTACCACCTTATACACATCTATTTTGCTTAGGCAATGCCGACATCCATCAAGACTTCAATCACACACCAATTAATAAGGCGCTTAGTAATCCCAAAAGAAATACATTAATACATATATCAATACCATGCTAACAACTGCTCCCAACCCCATTTTCGTTTCATAACGATATTTCCAATTTTTAGGGCCAAACTTCATTCGTAAAAAGCAAATTCCCGATAATGACAGTAATACGTTGAATAACATTAAACCGCTTACATACAAGTAATACACCCCTTGCAATATTCCAATATCGCATAGAAACACATATGCAATTTCCATTAATACGGAAAAGACAAACAGGTTTCTTATCAAAGGATTAGAATGTTCTATCCAAAACTTTTCCTGTATTGATAAGTCCTTTTTTAGAAAGAAAGTCTTGATAAGATAGATACAAATTATGATCAGAAATACATCAAATGCTGGACCCTTTCTATACATAATCATTTCCCTCCATTATTTGTTACAGAGGCATTCTGATCATGTTCGTTCTTCTCCCACTCCAACTTAACGCGCTCTACATAATCACTGGTAAATCCTGCGCTAGCTCCACCTAAAAGCAATCCCCAATATGGCCCTCCAAGCCACATGCCTCCAGCTGTGCCTAAAATACCAAATGAGATGGGTAATGTATCATAGGCATCTGCCTTTAATGCTGTTTGCCATGACTTATACCGTTGATGGTTATCACTTACCGATTTCAAGTAATTTATTCTGCCCCAAACCTTGGTTGTAGCACTACTTATATTTTTCCCTATCGTTTCAGCTTCTTCCCGACTTAGATCATAATTGGCTTCAAACCAGTTTGCTGTTCCCCAAGTCAGCCCTGTAGAAGCCAAGATTTCTCCACTCTTATCCCATGCCATTCCATTGAGCGTATTAGAAGCAGAACTGCTCCAGTCAAACGTGCTGCCTGGAGCAGTTAATGGATCTGCTCTAACCAATGTCCCTTTTTCACCAGACAAATCTGTAAAATCGCCATTTCCTTGAGCATTTAACCAATTATCTCCTTGCAGTGCATTGATATGAAGCCACTTTTCTATAACTGTTTCTTGTTCTTTTTCTGTCTTAGCCTGCTTCATTTCTTCGGCATATTCATCCATTTGGTCATGGGTAAGCCAGTTGAACTTCGTCCCATTCCAGGCCGTAGCAACCCCTACATCTCCATCACCGCCAAAGAGTTTTCCTGCACAATATCCGAAAATGCTAGACACTTCTTCTCGCATATCCGGATGGT
>JAIJLI010000142.1 GCA_022722495.1 Dialister sp.
CATCTATCACGGCAGAGTCCAGGCTCTGGCTGATGGCGCTCGCGAAGCTGGCTTGAAATTTTAAGGTAAAGGAGAAAACACATGCCAAGATTTGAAAAACAGGAATCCGACTTACAGGAAAACGTTGTTTTCATTAACCGCGTTGCTAAAGTCGTAAAAGGCGGCCGTCGTTTTTCCTTTGCTGCAGTTGTAGTAGTTGGCGATGGCAAAGGCAAAGTAGGCGCAGGCCTCGGCAAAGCTGCTGAAGTTCCGGAAGCTATCCGTAAAGGTGTCGAAGATGCCAAGAAGAATATGATCACCGTTGCTCTCAAAAACGGTACGATTCCTCATCCGATGCTCGGTATCTATGGTGCCGGCAAAGTCATCATGAAACCTGCTGCCGAAGGTACCGGCGTCAAAGCAGGCGGCCCGGTCAGAAGCGTACTCGCTATGGCAGGTATCCGCAACATCCTGACCAAGTCCCTGGGTTCCTCCAATCCGATCAACATGGTAAGAGCTACCATGGACGGTCTCGCTAAACTCGAAAATGTTGAAACTGTTGCAGCACTTCGTGGCAAGTCCGTAGAAGAAATTTACAACTAAGGGGGCCCCACATGAAAGTTATCGTTACACTGAAAAAGAGCGTCATCGGCTCCAGACCGGAACATGTCGCTACCATCAAGGCTCTGGGACTCAAAAAGACCCACTCCTCTGTTGAAAAAGAACTTACCCCACAGATCAAGGGCATGATCCACTCTGTCCGTCATCTGGTTGACTGCAAAGAAGCAGAATAAATAAGAAGGAGGTGCACTAATGAAACTTCATGAACTGAAACCAGCTGAAGGTTCCACAAGAGTTCGTCGTCGTGTAGGCAGAGGTCTCGGCAGCGGCATGGGCAAGCAGTCCACCCGCGGTGCGAAAGGCCAGAACGCTAGAACCGGCGGCGGCGTACGTCCGGGATTTGAAGGCGGCCAGATGCCTCTGTACCGCCGTCTTCCAAAGCGCGGCTTCAAAAATATTTTCGCTAAAGAATACTCCGAAGTTAATGTTGAACAGCTGAACCGTTTCGAAGACAACGCTGTTGTTGATCCGGTCGCTCTCGTTGAAGCAGGTATTCTGAAGAACGTTCTCGATGGTGTACGTGTTCTGGGAAGCGGTGAACTCTCCAAAGCTCTTACCGTAAGAGCTCAGGGCTTCACAAAAGGCGCTCAGCAGAAAATCGAAGCAGCAGGTGGAAAAGTAGAGGTGATCTAATATGGGGTCTGTGATCGCAAACCTTTTTGCCAACAAAGAACTCAAAGATCGCATCCTCTTCACCTTCATGATGTTCGTCATCTTCCGACTGGGAGTTCATATCCCGGTACCGGGAGTTGACGCTTCTGTCATTGAAAGTCTGTTTACATCCGGAAACCTTTTCGGCTTCCTGGATCTCTTCTCGGGCGGTGCGCTCAGCAAATTCTCTATTTTTGCTATGAGTATCACCCCTTACATCAACTCTTCCATCATTATGCAGCTCCTGACGGCCGTCATTCCTACACTCGAAGAATGGAGAAAGGACGGACAGGAAGGCTTCAAGAAGATCCAGAAGGTCACAAGATACTTCACGATCTTCCTCGCAGCTGTACAGGCATTCGGCATGACCTATGCCCTGCGCATCAATAATGCTCTTGTCGACAACAGCTGGCTGTATTTTGTATTCGTTGTCGTCGTCCTCACCGCTGGCACCTGCCTCCTCATGTGGATCGGCGAAAAAATTACGGAACACGGGATCGGTAATGGTATTTCCCTCATCATCTTCTGTGGTATCGTAGCCCGCTTCCCGCAGGCTATCACCACGGTGATCGATTACTTGAAGGTCGGTACCATTTCTCCGTTCCAGCTGCTTCTGTTCCTTGTCATTGCTCTCGTCATGATCTTGATGGTCATCGAAGTCAATGAAGGGCAGCGCAGAATTCCTATCCAGTATGCAAAGCGTGTCATTGGACGCAGAATGTATGGCGGACACTCCACCTACCTGCCGCTAAAGGTGAATCAGGCCGGGGTCATTCCGATCATCTTCGCTTCCTCCATTCTCATGCTTCCCGTCACCCTTGCACAGTTCGTTCATATCGGCTGGGTACAGGCTGTCGGCAATTTCTTTGGATGGGGCACCTGGCCAAATACCATCTGCTACGGCTTCCTCATTTTTATCTTCACGTATTTCTATACCGCGATCTCTGTCAACATCAAGGATCTCGCTGATAACATGAAGAAGTATGGCGGCTTTATTCCGGGCATTCGTCCTGGCCAGCCGACCATGATGTATGTAGACAAGGTATTGTCTAGAATCACCCTGACCGGGGCTGTATTCCTTGCCTTTGTGGCGATCCTTCCGAATTTCATCGGAAACATCACAGGCATTCAGGGCGTGTACTTCGGCGGTACCTCCCTTCTCATTATTGTCGGCGTAGCCCTCGACACCATGAGACAGGCACAGTCCTATATGGTCACAAGAAACTATCAGGGCTTTATCAAATAAAGCCTTTTTCCTAAAGGAGTAAGGGATATGTATATCTTATTGATGGGACCTCCAGGTGCAGGCAAAGGCACTCAGGCAGAAAGACTCATTCGCGATTACGGCATCCCCCAGATTTCCACCGGCGACATGTTCCGTGCAGCCGTGAAATCAGGAACTGCTCTTGGTAAGGAAGCAAAAAGCTACATGGACAAGGGCGACCTTGTACCGGACAGCGTAACTGTTGGTATCGTCAAGGAAAGACTTGCTCAGGAAGACTGCCAGAAGGGCTGGATTCTTGACGGCTTCCCGCGTACCACGGCGCAGGCATCTGCACTCGATGCCATTCTCCATGAACTCGGAATCCAGCTCACCGCCGTCATCGGCATCAAAGCCAACAGAGATGACCTGGTGAAGAGAGTCAGCGGCAGACTGGTGTGCAGAAAATGCGGTGCTTCCTTCCATAAACTTTTCCGTCAGCCAAAGGTCGAAGGCGTATGCGACAACTGCGGCGGCGAACTGTATCAGCGTGCTGATGACAATGAGAAGACGGTGGGAGAAAGACTCAATGTCTATGACAAGTCCACAAAACCACTGATCGACTACTACAAGGTCAGCGGCCGCTACTATGAAATCAACGGAGATCAGAGCATGGATCAGGTATATGCCGACATCCAAGATGCTTTGAAGAAGGCTTCCAAATGATCACCGTCTATACACCTGAAGAGGTAGAGAAAATTTCCGCAGCTGGGAGACTGACTGCGGATACTCTCTCTATGCTCGAAAAAGCCGTAAAGCCGGGGATGAGTACCTATGAACTCGATGAACTGGCTGAAAAATTTATCCGAGACAGAGGCGGGATCCCAGCCTGCAAAGGCTATGAAGGCTTCCCTGCCACCATCTGTGCCTCTGTTAACGATACTGTTGTCCACGGAATCCCTTCGAGAAGAAAAATTCTTAAAAAAGGTGATATCATTTCCATTGATCTTGTGGTACAATTAAATGGTTACATGGGTGACTCCTGTATCACTGTTCCGGTAGGACATACAAACAAGAAAAACCTCCAGCTGATTTCCGCCACCGAAGGTGCACTCTTTGCTGGCATCAAGCAGGCCGTAATAGGCAATACCGTAGGCGACATCGGTCACGCTGTCGAAAGCTACGTGAAGCCCTATGGCTATGGAGTACTTCGTGAATATGTAGGTCACGGCATCGGAATCGGTATGCATGAAGATCCGGAAGTTCCAAACTACGGTACACCAGGACATGGACCACGTCTGGAAGAAGGCATGTGCATCTGTATTGAACCCATGATCACCATGGGCAGTCCGGACATCATCTCCCTTCGTGATGGATGGGGCGTCGTGACAGCAGACGGTAAACCGTCGGCTCATATCGAACACACCATTACCATTACCAAAGATGGTCCAAAAATTCTGACGCTGCGCCATTGATTCCATTGTTACAGGCGGTCAGCATATGATAAGCCAAAGGAGGCTCTCATGAGCAAGGCAGACGTTATTGAAGTCGAAGGCAAAGTAGTAGAAAAACTTCCAAACGCCATGTTCCGTGTCAAATTGGAAAACGGCGGACATATTGTGCTGGCTACGATTTCCGGCAAAATGCGTATGAATTTCATCCGCATCCTGCCAGGGGATAAAGTAACAGTAGAATTGACGCCCTACGATTTAGAGCACGGCAGGATTACCTATCGTTACAAGTAAGCAAGGAGGAACCAAGATGAAGGTCAGACCGTCCGTCAAAAAGATGTGCGACAAGTGCAAGATCATCAAACGCAAAGGCCGTGTAATGGTCATTTGTGAAAATCCGAAACATAAGCAGAGACAAGGTTAATTAAAAGGAGGTTAAAGAGTAGATGGCACGTATAGCTGGTGTAGACTTACCAAGAGATAAGCGCGTTGAGATCGGCTTAACTTATATTTATGGAATTGGCCCCACTCTTTCCAAAGAAATTTTAAGCAAAGCAGGAATTGATGCTGACATCCGCGTCAGAGATCTGTCTGAAGATGATGTAGCAAAGATCCGCGGCGTACTCGCTGATTATAAAGTCGAAGGTGACCTTCGTAGAGAAGAATCCCTCAACATTAAACGTCTGGTAGAAATCGGTTCTTACAGAGGCAGACGTCATCGTGCAGGACTCCCGACCCGTGGACAGCGCACAAAGACCAATGCTCGTACCCGTAAAGGTCCGAAGAAGACCATCGCAGGCAAAAAGACTGCGACTAAGAAATAATGTTGAAGGAGGGATAACATGGCTACGGTAAAAAGCAAAGCTAAAAGAAAAGAAAGAAAACATGTAGAATCCGGTGCAGCTCATATTCGTTCTACTTTCAACAACACGATCGTAACGATTACTGATTCCAACGGCAATACCATCGCTTGGGCATCCGCTGGCGGACTCGGATTCAAAGGCTCTCGTAAGAGCACACCATTCGCAGCACAGATGGCAGCTGAACAGGCTGCTAAAGTCGCTATTGATCAGGGAATGCGTTCCGCTGACGTTTTCGTCAAAGGACCGGGCGCAGGCCGTGAAGCTGCTATTCGTGCACTGCAGGCAGCAGGCATCGAAGTCAGCAGCATTAAGGACGTCACCCCAATTCCGCACAATGGCTGCCGTCCTCCGAAACGCAGAAGAGTATAAGGACTACCCCTTTGCGTATCATTTTGGCGCTGAAAGGCGCAGAAGGAGGACTTTCGGATGATCGAAAATACAAGCTTCACAATTAAGACTGTGGAACTCAGCGATGATAAGCGTCATGGCAAGTTCGAATGCGAACCTCTCGAAAGAGGCTATGGCATTACTCTGGGAAACAGTTTAAGACGCGTGTTGCTTTCATCTTTAGACGGTGTGGCTATTACGTCTATCAAAATCGACGGCGTGCTTCATGAATTTTCCACTATTAACGGCGTCAAAGAAGATGTAACAGATATGATTCTGAACCTGAAGAAGATCCGCTTCATCGCACATGAAGAAGCCGTCTTCCCGATGACAGTTCGTATCGATATCACTGAAGAAGGTATTTTCCATGCTGGTGACATGAAGTTACCGGCAGAAATTGATGTTCTCAACAAGGATCTTGTCATTTGCACACTGGATTCCGATGCTCATCTGGGCATGGAAATGACCATCAATCGTGGACATGGCTATGTTCCTTTCACCAAGAACAAAAGAGAGGAAGACGTCATCGGCGTCATTCCGATCGACTCCATTTATTCTCCTGTCATTAAATGCAACTATAACGTCAGCGATACCCGCGTAGGCAATGAAATGGACTACGACAAGCTGACACTTGAACTGGATACGGATGGATCTGTCAATGCAGACGATGCTGTTGCAACGGCTGCTGACATTCTGATCAGCTGCTTCACGAATTTCCTGAACATCGGTGACGCACAGGACAATAGAGTCCCGGCAGTTTCTGATGAAGCGCAGGAAAGTGATGTCAGCGTAGAGGGAAGCGAGATCGATAAGATTCGCGAACTCCCGATCGATGATCTTGAGCTGTCCGTTCGCGCATTCAACTGCCTGAAGAG
>JAIJLI010000143.1 GCA_022722495.1 Dialister sp.
GTAGCCTTTCCTGCAGCGACGCCCAGACGACCGATGAAGCTGGTCATGCCGTCCTGGCTGACGTGCATCTTCTTGCCCCCCGCATAGTTGCTGACGGCATCATAGTCTGCACTGCCGAGACGCGAAAGTGTCAGCTGTACCTGTGGTTCGATAAATCCTTTCTCACCACCAAACCGCTTGCCGTATTCTGCCGAAATACCGTAACCAGTCGCGCTGTAATCCCCATCGAGCTTGTACCCGCTGTCATTGTACACCGTATAGTCATTGCTGGTATGTCCGACTTTCGCTACGACATCCAGATACTGCCCATCATCAAAGAGTTTGCTGCCATAGAGGGAGAAGGTGTAGAGCTTCGGATCTCCTTCACCGCCCTTGTCATACTTGGCATCGCCCTTATTGTAGTCGAAGGCACCGCCGACATGCCAGCCATTCTTCTGCAGTTTGTCCGCACCGATCTGCGCTCCCCAGAAGCTGTTCGTCACTTTTGCATTGTCTTTGTCGTACTTGACTTTGCCGCCAAAGGTTCTTGCCCAGATACCATCCTCAGCGCCATAGTGAAGATCACCGACGCGGCTGGTCATATCTGTCATATCGCTTCTCCAGGAGAGCATGGAGGTGGTCATTGCGCTCTTTGCACCACGCATCATCGCAGTTTCTTTATCACCGTAGATGATGTTCGATTTATCTCCCGTCTTGATTGACGATGGATCCATCTTGATGGTTCCCTGACCCTGATGATCTTTCTGGAAAATAATATCTGCCAGTTTGACAGTAGCAGAGGTATTGGTCAGCCCTTCGTTAATACCTACTGTGCCTTTCAGATGATCAGCCAAATTCAGCGTGGTATCTGTCACAACATCTCCTTCACCTGCTAGCATCCCAGCCTTTACCTCAGCAGTATCTGCCTTGTCTTCTACTTTTTCAGTGTAGTAGAGTTTATTTGCCAGATTCTTGAAGGTTTTCAGCAGGGTATCGGTATCATGGTAATTAAGCCCCTCTCCATCCGTACGAAGATTGATAACAGAATTATCCGCCGCTTTCTTCACGGTAACATTCCCGCCAAGGACATCTGTCGGACTTGCTGCGTCTCTTCTGTAGAGGATGGTAGCAGAGCCGCTGTAGTCATTGATCGTCAGGTTGCCAGTGATGCCATTTTCACTTTCGGTGATAGAAGAAGCACCGTCACCGGTGGTGGAACCAGAGAGACTCTTGCTGGATGCAACAAAGACTTTACGCCCAGTCATATCGATAAAGCCGTTGTCACTAGTGAGATATCCGATGTGGCTTTCTACAGGTTTGCCGTCCTGATCCAACTGATCTGGCGTGATGGCATTGATCCAGGTGGCACCATCTTTCAGTGTGAGCTGGGTGTTTTCGCTGGTGGCGAAGCCGTACCAATACGTGTCTTTCCCTTCAAGATTAGCGTTGACGGCACCGTTAGCGAAGCCTTTCCAATGGGCTCCATCCTTCATAAAGAGGTTGACCGCACCAAGCTGTCCCTGCGTCACGCCATATCCTCTGGTATCCGCATAGTTACCTTCCCAGAAGGAGTCTTTGCCATTGAGCCCGACATTGATCTGCCCCTTGGTACCCATACCGCCATTGGTCACGAAATCACCGGTGATGGTGGTCTTATTGTTTCCGGCACCGACCATCTTGCCATTATCGTCTCGCTTTACATTGACATAGACTGTACCTGTATTCTGCGTCACAAACTCACCATAGGCGCG
Organism: Dialister sp.; assembly: GCA_022722495.1. Classification (GTDB taxonomy): domain Bacteria; phylum Bacillota; class Negativicutes; order Veillonellales; family Dialisteraceae; genus Dialister. The sequence continues at coordinate 1,731 of JAIJLI010000143.1, forward strand.
GATGGCCGCCCAGGCACCATTAATAGCTGCGATATTGCCACCGCCGATATCTATAGTGGACGCTACAGCACTGATCGCTTCATTCGCAGCAAACCCATTTTCATCTGCTTTGCCGTCAGCCACCACATCGACCAATCCAGTCACAGTGATCTTGCTGGTACCTTTCGCGCCATTCATGGTCTTGATGCCCACGCCACTTGCCTTGGCCTTAGATTTACTGTCAATTTTTAGGACATAGTCGTTACCATTAGCATCTTTTCCTGCATTATCGATGTAAATCTCACCGCTGCTATTCGCAAAGAGCCCAGCTGTGACACCGCTGCCACGCGTGGTGATAGTCATATTACCCGCATCTTTGATAGTGACTTTGCCCAATTTCTCTAGCTTGTCCTCTCCTAATCCAATGGCAGAAATGCCTGTAGTTCCATTACGCCCCTGGCTGCCATCTTCGGAAATCTGCAGTTTGTTGCGATTTGCATGGATAATGGTGTTGGTTCCTTGTCCACCAGATACGGCTGCAGTAACCTTTCCAAGCCATGCACCACCGGCAATGGCTTGGTTGTTACCAGTGATGGTATTGCTTTCTTTGGTGAAGGTATATTCCCCAGTGTCCGTGCTGAGGACGCCTTTCTTGAGGTATTCGGTATCTTTGCTCTTATCGCCGGTAATAGCGGTACCAAATTCGCTGCTCCCCTGTTCGCTCGGGTAGGAAATAGACGGTGCCAGGCTATCCTTGTCGAAGCTCCCCTGTCCGGTTTTTTCACTGAACTGAATATTGCCTGTAGCTTTAGCCGCAGAGCGAGCGGTAAGACCTTCCGCGATCTGTACATATCCTTTGAGGTTATCTTCTGCTTTACCGATATAACCACTGTAGGTAAGCTTTTCTGCCAACGCACTAAGCACACTGTCGACTGCATAGATATTGTTTGTATCGATGCCAGTGTTATCAGTACTCATGGTGATAGAAGATCCCGCATCAGCGTGTTTGATGGTCACTTTACCGCCAGTCAAGGTCGACGGGTTCGCTTCATTGTGCTTATAAATTACAAAGGTATTTCCATTGTAATTATCAATGCTGACATCTCCTGCTTTGCTGTCGGTCATATCGATCGTAGCTGCCTGGTAAGCAGATCTCTGGCTGGTCCAATGCTTGATGGTGCTGGCACCCGTATTGTACCAAGTACCGGCCCCTTTCATATTGACTGCCATTTCGCTGGATGTGCTCTGTCCATGCCAAGTCGTATTGGCATTCATAGTGAGCGTCGTAGAGCCTTTGGTGTTTCCTGTCCAGTCGGCTCCATTGGAGAGATACAGATTGAGGCCGGTCGCAGCCTGTGTATGCGCTTCCACTTCGGTGCCAGTAGCAGTGGCGTAATCCCCTTTGAGGAAGGAATCTTTTCCACTCAGCCCGATATTGATCTGGCCTTTGTTTCCCATACCGCCTGCCGTAGAGAGATTCCCTGTAATCTGCGTCTTTCTGCTACCTGCGCCATTCATATTTCCAGCACTGTCTTGCGTGGTATTGATATTGACAGTACCGACATTTGGGGAACTAAATTCTCCATAAGCGCGGATAGCCCAAGCTGCACCGTCTTCCGCCGTGACGATCCCACCTCCGATATTGATGGTGGATGCCACCGCACTCACGGCTTCATTAGAATTCTGTCCATCTGCTACGACGTCAACCAAACCGTCAATAGTGATCTGACTGGCAGCATTAGCCACACCATTCATGCTCTTGATGACGGCACCATTGGCTTTGTTCGACGCATTGGCTCTTAGACGAAGTACGGCCTTGTCGCTGTCGCCATTGTGAATCGCAATCTGTCCACCGCCATTGACAAAGAGCGCAGCAGTCTGTCCGGTGCCACTCGCAGAGATATCCATTGCACCAGCGTTATTGATTTCCACTTTGCCTCTTGTGCCAATAGCCGTGATGCCGGTAGAATGACCTGCATTGGCCTCCCTGACAGTGAGAGTATGACCATGCATATCCAAAGTCGTCGTGTCATCGATCCCTGCTACGGCTGAGCCTACACGGCCCACCCAAGGTCCTCCAGAGACGGTGCTGTTTTCCGCCGTGATGGTGGTTTCATTCTTGATGAAGTTGTAAGTGTTCGTAGCTGTGTCCAGTACGCCGGTCTTTACATAGTCCATATCGTCTGTCATATTGCCTTTGATGGCTGTGGTGTAAATAAACTTACTTTGGTTGGCTTCTACCATACCCGTCGGCAACAGAACTCCCACGCTGAGAGCGAGCGCCACGCATAAGCCTAATTTTTTCGCATATGACTTTTTCATATACTATTCTCCTTTCTAAGAGAACCATTGGAGGAAACTCCTCCGTGGGACAGTATGATCAAGAAACCGGTATGCAAGTCTCGGCATCATGAGTTTCCTATATTCCCTCAATCATTACTCTTCTTGTACATGCATCCAACTTCTCTTACTATCCAATCAAAGAATAAACCGTATGATAATCATACTGTCAATCTTTTCTAATTTTTAATCACAACTTTTATAACCAAACAAGATTCTTAAATAGAGTGCCTCATATTTTAAAAAGAATATGATATGAAGTACAGACATTGATTTCATACAAAGCATATGAAAAAGCACCATATCGATGCCTGCATGACATCGATATGGTGCTTTTCAAGAAAAAAGAGAGAGGAAAAAGGAGTGACATGTAGAGGGGAAAGCTCTACATAAGGGACAAGGCAGGAAACACCTGTGAGGGGAAAATCACAAGTGCTCTCCCTGCCTCGTCCCGGAAACTGCGTAAGCTTTAAACGGTTTTAAGGGTAGCCCACGGGATGTGCCGCTCTTTGATTGCGTGCGAAAAAGGTTCAGCAGGTTCTATGGGTTCAGAATGTTCAACGGGAGTGGTCCGACGCATAAAATATAAAAGCGCCGCAGAGTATAGATGGTGGCGAAGCCATGAGCTGGCATTTCACTCATCAGTCACCCATTCTTGCTTTTAAGCTTACATATTGCAGGGCCAACCTCCGGCGCTTCGCGCCACCTCCTTCCAGAGGAAGGAGGGAAAAGCGGCTTTCGTGCGTCACGTCCAAGGAGCCTGCCGAACCTGCTGACCTGCTATGAGGTCATACCACAAAGCGGTATTGCCTGCACTGTCTGCCGTCTTATTTCATATTCGCTTTCACATCTTCGGTGAGGTCAGCGGAGATGGTGCCGTAGATGATACCGCCCGGAACGACGACGGTATCGATCTTCTTGGCTTTGGCTGCTTTTTCTACAGCGGCCTTGAAGTTGTCCTGGATCGGTTTCATGACTTCATTTTCCTTCTGGGCGAGCTGCTGGTTCAGCTTCTGTTCCAGGGCTTTCTTGTCGGCATCGTTCATGCCTTTGGATTTTTCGTTGTATTCCTTCTGCAGCTTCTGCTGTTCTGCTGCTACGGTCTTTCCTGCTTTCTGGAAAGCGGCATTGCTGGAGAGGACGGCATTCACATTGACGATGCCGGTGGCTGCATCAGCCATCCCCATGGCGCCAAAGGTGCCAGCGAGGAGCATCGCTCCGGCGACGGCGAGTTTTTTCATATTCATAAGAATTACCTTCTTTCTTGTATAACGGATGACAGTTGGCGATCGAAGTCAAAAGCTCTATCACCCAATCAACATGCCTGTTATTTTTCCCAGAGATGTTTCATGATTTCCGGATAGGTCGCGGTGAGGAGACCCTGGATCTGGTTCAGGATGGCGATGACGAGGGCCGGTTCGAAGTGCGGTACACCGGCTGGGATACAGCAAGTGAGGAGGACGTTGCCTGCAGCATCGGCGCTGAATTTCAGCATGCGATACTGTTCATTCAGGTCATTCAGGAAGGAGCAGATCTTTTCTCTCTTGTCGCCCTGTGCAAGGCCGGCTGCGACCTGGACCTGGAGCATGGTGTATACGCTGTCGTCTAAGAGGATCATGAAGGGCAGGTTTGTTCCTTCGACCTGAAGATTGCTGCGGAATGCCTGTGCATGAACGTCATTCTGGAAGTCCTGCAGACCAAATCCGCTGATCTTGTTTTCTTCGAGATATTTCTGGAAAGCAGCTACTTTTTCTGCTGCGACTTTGACTTCGACTGCTTCGGTTTTTTTCTGTTCTGCCATTTTATGTTCTCCTTTGTTTTGCACCGGTTTGTTCTCCGGATACCAGTATTGATACATATAACTACGTCTTACAAGGGAAACGACTGCCGCAGATGTTTCCCAGTTCTCCGCTCTGTGTACTTTGAAGCGCAGGACGGAAAGC
>JAIJLI010000144.1 GCA_022722495.1 Dialister sp.
CTTGTCATCCGCTGCGACAAGGGCTACGACCTCGTAGCCGCGGCGGAAATTCCGGATGCCCTTGCCGTTTCGGCTCTGGATATGATAGGCAGAGGCCTTGTTTCTCTTCGCATTGCCGTCCGCAGAAATGGTAAAGATATCCTTATCTGCTGCGATGCATGCGCCGACGACTTCATCATCACCCGCGAGCTTGATCCCATGGACACCGGCAGCGGCGCGGCCCATGGAGCGGACCTCGCTGTCATCCACAGAGAAGCGGATGGCCATGCCATCCTTGGTGCCAAGGATGATCTCCTCTTCACCGGTGATCGCAAGCACAGCCGCGAGGCGGTCGCCCTCATTGAGGCGGATGGAGATGAGACCGTTCTTGTTGATATTCTTGTATTCCGCAAGCTCCGTCTTCTTCACGTAGCCTTTCTTCGTGACCATGAGGAGGTACTTCGTCCCTTCCTGCACATTGTCGAGGTCGAGAAGCTCGGTGACTCTTTCATCACGGGCCAGATTCGGAATGAAATTGATGAGCGCACTGCCGCGTGCGGTTCTCGTGGATTTCGGGAATTCCACGGCCGTCTTCATGTAGACCTTGCCCTTGTTTGTGAAGAAGAGGATGCGGTTGTGCGTGGAGCTATTCAGGATCTTCCAGACATAGTCTTCGTCCTTCATCTTCATGCCGGAGACACCGCGGCCGCCCTTCTTCTGGACGCGAATATCCGCAGAGTCCATGCGCTTGATGTAGTTCTGTTTCGTCAGGGTGATGGTCATCGGTTCATCCGGGATGAGGTCAGTCAGGGCGAAGTCCTCCTTCGTGGCCGATATCTGAGTGCGGCGTTCATCGCCAAAATTTTTCTTTTCATCCTGGAGCTCGTCTTTGACGACGCCCATGATCTTTTCTCTGGAGGAGAGGAGGTCTTCGAGGTAAGCGATGGTTTCCTGCACGTCCTTATAGTCCTGTTCGAGCTTGTCTCTTTCGAGGCCTGTCAGCTTGCGCAGACGCATGTCGAGGATGGCGATGGCCTGCTTTTCCGAAAGTCCGAATTTCGACATGAGAGCCTGTTTCGCCACGTCATCGGTGCGGGATTCACGGATGGTCTTGATGACTTCGTCGATGTGGTCGAGCGCGATGAGGAGACCCTCCAAGATGTGCGCTTTGGCTCTGGCCTTGTCGAGTTCATACTGGCTTCTTCTGGTGATGACTTCTTCCTGATGCTTCAGGTAATAGTAGAGGATCTGCTTCAGGTTCAGGATGCGCGGATGTCCGTCGACCAGTGCCAGCATGATGGCGCCGAAATTCACCTGCATCTGGGTATGCTTGAAGAGATTATTCAGCATGATGTCCGGGCTGACGTCGGCACGCAGCTCGATAGCGATGCGCATGCCGCTGCGATCGGATTCATCGCGAAGGGCAGTGATGCCGTCTAAGACCTTCTGACGCTGCAGGTCAGCGATGGACTCGATGAGGCGCGCCTTGTTCACCTGATACGGGATCTCCGTCACTACGATGCGGTGTTTGCCGCGATCCATGTCTTCGATCTCCGTCTTTGCACGCACGGTGATACTGCCGCGGCCGGTGCGGTAGGTATCCTCGATGCCCTTCACGCCCTGAATGATACCGGCGGTCGGGAAATCCGGGCCTTTGATATATTTCATCAGCCCATCGATCGTAATGTCGGGATCATCGATCATGGCAGAGAGGCCATCGACCACTTCCGACAGGTTGTGCGGCGGGATATTCGTCGCCATGCCGACGGCGATGCCGTAGGAACCATTCACGAGCAGGTTCGGGATGCGGGACGGCAGGACGAGCGGTTCCTGCAGCGAGCCGTCATAGTTCGGCATGAAATCGACGGTATTCTTATCGATGTCGCGCAGCATTTCCACGGTGATCTTCGCCATACGCATTTCTGTATAACGCATCGCAGCCGCAGAGTCGCCGTCGACAGAGCCGAAGTTCCCGTGTCCATCGACCAGCGGGTAGCGCGTCGAGAAGTCCTGCGCCATGCGGACAGCAGACTCATAGACTGCGGTATCGCCGTGCGGGTGGTACTTACCTAAGACATCACCGACGATGCGGGCCGACTTCTTGTACGCCTTGCCCGGCAGCATCCCGGCTTCGCTCATCGCGTAGAGGATGCGGCGATGTACGGGCTTCAGGCCGTCTCGCACGTCCGGCAGCGCACGAGTCACGATGACCGACATGGCGTAGTCGATGTAGGAATTCTTCATCTGCCCTTCCAAGGGGGTATTGATGATCTTTCCTTCTTTCCATTCGATATCCATAGTGTCTCCTTGCGAAAAAGACAGCGCCTTTCGCGCTGTAAATTAAACAATTACATATCTTATTATAGCACAAAAACGCTCTCATAGCCATTTAAGAGCCTTTCTGCAGGATCCTTTTGAAAAGTTAAACAAAAGCAAGATCCATGCATAGCCAATCGTCTTTGCCAGAGCTTGCTATGCATGGATACATCGATGGCAAGCACTTCTTTCATCACAAAAGAGCAGCCTCAGGGAAACGCCGGTTCGATCGCAGTGTCAGATGTGATCCTTGTTTTCCTAGAACTGCCCTCTTTACTTAGATACATATATATTATCTTCGAGCACCATGCGCCACGGGAAATTTCTTCCATACTTCGCATAGTCGATACCGATGCGTTTGGTGCGCTTCACGGGGAAATGCCCCTCTCCCTTTTCGATCCAGAGACGGTTTCCTGTGAGGTCTTCTCCATAGAAGGAGCGATCGATCCCCATCGCCATCGTCAGGCGGCCGGGCCCTCCTGTGAGAAGCCTGCCCTTCGCCCCTTTCCGTCGATGCCGCATGAGCTCCACGCCGGAAAGCGGCTCGATGGCGCGGATAAGAACGCAGCCGGGTATTCCCTCAGGTTCGCAGACGATATTGAGGCAGGTATACATGCCATAAATGAGATACACGTAGGCATGACCAGGCTCGCCAAAAATCACTTTCGTCCGCGCGGTGATGCCCTTGGCAGAATGCGCGCCATCGTCTTCATGGCCGCGCCAGCATCCGCCATAGGCTTCGCACTCCACGATGCGGCCCGTAGTCAGCCCCTCCTTCGTGCGGCAGCAGAGGACAGCACCGATGAGCTTCTTCGCCAATGTCACGGGATCGGTGTCGTAGTCGGCGCGCTCCCATTTCATTTCACATCGACCTCCATGCCCATCTCAAGATCCTTCGTCGGATCCGTCACGACGCGGTCGCCCTCAGAAAGACCGTCTATGATGAGCAGGAATCCCCCTGTCTCGCTGGCGACGTCTACGGTCTTGATGTCGATGAGCCCGTCATCATTCACGACAGCGACGGAGTCCTCGCCGATCAGAGCTGTCTTGGGGATCATGTAGGAAGACATGGTCTTACCACTTTCGATGCGGATGTTGTATTCATTCCCGATGGTGATCTCATCATCGCTGTTATCCACCTGCACTTTGTAGGTGGTGTATTTGTCGCCGTCCTCATTCGGCTGTTTTTTGAGCTCGCCATACCAGATCTCATCGCCATCCGTCATCGTGACCGTCAGCGTCTTGTCATCCTTAGCGCGTTCCATCAGCGTATCCAGTTTGGACGGGATCTCGATGGAGGCCGTCACCGGTGAATCCTGACGGATGACGAGAGCAGGCTTTCCTGCCATGGCCATGTGCGTATCTCCGATGTAGACCTGCGAAATGATCCCGCTGATCGGCGCACGGACGGTGCAGCCGGCGATGGTCTTCTGCAGGGCTGCCAGTGCGGATGCCAGATTTCCATCCACCTGCGCCCCGCCCCCGGAAGGGGCCGGCTCAACCACTGCGCTCCGTCCCTTGATGCGGTTATACTCGGCGCGGGTGATGATGCCCTGCTTCAGAAGCGAGGCTTCCATGCTGTTATCGATCGGCGCGCCGCCATAGCTGACCGGTGGAGCCGAAGAAGCACTCTCAGCGATCTTCGCCTCGATCGATGCCGCCTGCGACTCATACTGAGAGGAGTCGATTTGGAAAAGGACATCGCCCGCCTCGACTGTGGTCCCTATATCAGGCAGATCGGAAAGAAGGCCGCCTGATACAGACGGAATGACCGGCGCGACATGAAGCGCCTCCGGCACTGCTTTCGTCTCCAGGGTGAAGGGTTCCTGGCTGGCTTCCGCCTTCATGACATGCACGGAGGGTCTTCCGCAGCCCGAGAGAAGCAATACAGCAGAGAGCGCTCCTGCCGCCATCCAAGAGATCCATTTCTTCATCATGTGCCTTCTTTGCCAAGAATATCCGAGGCCAGCGTATCTGCCAGAGAAATCAAAGCTTCGTCATCACCGATGATGCTCCCCTTCACCTGGAGCGGCTCCTCGATGATCTCACACTTCTTCCACGTGCTGACGATATCCTTCATGAGCTTGCCGGATACATTGGGCGCCCAGCTGCTGTTCCCCAGGATCGCCACTTTGCGATTCTGGATGCCCATCGTCGTACATTCGTGAAGGAAAGAGGCCATTGCAGGATTGAGACACATATTCATCGTAGGTGCTGCCAGCACCATGTGACTTCTGCGGAACACTTCCGCCCACGCATCACTGACAGGGGTCACGCAGAGATCGATGAGCTTCAGATTTCTCACGCCTCGCTCGCCGAGGAGCGTCGCGAGACGAGTAGCTGCCATCGCGGTATGACCGTAGGCAGAAGCGAAGAAGATGGAAGCCGACGTATAATCCGGTGTAAAAGACGCCCACTTCTTCACGCGATCAATCACATACGCCTTGTCCTTCTCCGTGCGAAGGACAGGCCCGTGGAGCGAGCAGATGATGTCGATGGGAAGAGCCGCCGTCTTTTTCAAAACGGAAAGCACTTGCATGCCGTACTTGCCCGTCGTATTCGTGTAATAACGACGACCTTCCGTGCCATACACATCTGCATAGTCGACAGCATCGGCAAAGATGGAGCCGTGAATCGCACCGAATGTCCCGAAAGCATCCGCAGAAAAGAGAACCTTCTCTGTCTCATCATAGGTAAATGTCACTTCCGGCCAGTGAACCATCGGTGCCTTGATGAAGCGGAGCTTGTGCACGCCGAGATCCAGCACCATCTTTTCATCAGAGATGATGTAGCGATCTTTGAATGATACATGGAAGAACTGCTCGAACATTTTGATCGCCTGCAGAGAAGCGATGATCTTCGCTTGGGGATGTGCCTCTGCGAGTGCCAGAAGAGAACCGCTGTGATCCGGCTCCATGTGATTGATGATGATGTAATCAAGCGCACGGCCCTTCAAAAGATACGAAAGGTTATCCATGAAAATGTCCCGGCATGCATTGTCGATCCCATCCATGACGCAGGTCTTTTCATCATCGATCAGGTAGCTATTATAGGAAATCCCCTGCGGGAGTGGTACCAGATTATCAAAGCGGGGCGTCACGAAATCGTTCGAGCCGATCCAGTAAATGCTGTCCGTCACTTTCTGTTCATTGTGCATCATAACAAGACTCCTTTGGAAATATGGATACATATGTATTATTATAGCATTCATGGGAAGAAGGCTAAAGGCTCAACGGGTTCAATGAGTTCTAAGGGTTCAAGAGGTTCTAAGGGGTTGATGCTGCGCATAAAAATCAGAAGCGCCGCGAAGTATGCATAAAGCGATGCCCGAAGTTGTAGTCACAAGTCACTCATCCCTGCTTTCACACATCCATCGTTTATCGGTCTGCAAGGAAGATTTCTCGGCAACGCTTTCAATGACGATACGGGAGTCTGATGTCTTCTAGTCACTAGTCACCAGTCACCAGTCAAAAAAAGCACCTGCCTTGGCAGATGCTCACATGTTCTTTTCCAATTTGGCAAGGATCCGACTGGTAACGACCGTCAGAAAGAGATAGATGACGGCTGTCGTGATGAACGTCTCCCACACGCGATAGTACTGTGCATTCGCTGCATTCGCCCAGTACATGAGCTCCGGCGTCGCAATGACGGAGGCGAGAGACGAGTCCTTGATCAGGCTCACGAAGGAAT
>JAIJLI010000145.1 GCA_022722495.1 Dialister sp.
AAGGCGGAAGAGAGCGTGAGCTTCGGGAAACGCATGCTCGAGGAACGCAGCCGCGCTAAAAAAGAGCTGGCGGCAGACAGAGTCGCTCTTGAAAAAGCTGAGCGTGACAATGAAGCAGAACGGCAGACACTTGAGAAAGAGCTTATTTCTTTGAAGGCTGCTTTCAGAGACGCAGAGGCGCACTGGCAGAAGACCCGCACCCACCAGGAAAGCCTGTCTGACGATGCGGATGGATTTGCCATCCGGCAGCGCGAGGCAGATGAGGCGTGGAAGAAAGCGCAGGCCGCTTCAGCGAAGATCGAGCGGGACAGAGCAGAGCTTGCCGTGAGGATCGCGCAGTTCAAAGCCGAGGAGGAGGACGTGCTACGCAAGTTCGAGGCGTGGCACATGACCCGTCAGCAGGCGGAAGCGCTCCGACTTTCCGGCTCTATGGAGGATATGGAGCGGCAGGGAAAGGACCTTGCCCGCCGCATGGCTGAGCTGGGCAGTGTGAATCCGGAGGGCGAGGAGGAGTACGCCCGTCAGCTCGCACGAAGGAAATTCTATGAGGGGCAGGTGGCCGATCTCGCAGAAGCGAGGAAGGGGCTTGAGACCATCATCAGCGATATCGATCGGACGATGGAGAGCCGGTTCACCGAAGCCTTCCGCAAGATCAATGAAGAATTTGGCCGCATCATGCAACTCATGTTCCGCGGCGGCAAGGCGCGTCTCGAACTCACCGATGAGGCGCATCCTTTGGAGGGCGGTGTCGAGATGTACCTGCAGCTTCCCGGCAAGAAGCGTCAGCCGCTTTCTCTCATGTCCGGCGGCGAAAGAGCGCTGACGGTCATCGCTCTGCTGATCTCCTTCATGGCGTATCGCCCCGCGCCCTTCTGCTTCGTCGATGAGATCGACGCAGCCTTGGACGATGCGAATGTCGAACGCTACAGCCGCATGATCGGCGAGTATAAAAAGAAAACACAGTTCATCGTCATCTCACACAGGAAAAAGACGATGGAATTTGCCGACACCCTGCAGGGCGTCACCATGGCAGAGAAGGGCGTTTCGAGCCTCATCACCGTGAAAATGAAGGATTATGTGGAGTGAGGTTAGCGGGGGCTGTCTCCTTGAGTGCGAATGAAAGCTCTGCACGAATGAGGAATGAGAAATTAGAAATTAGGAATGAAGGTGGCGGCTTCGCCGCAATTTTTAGACTATGATGTTCTCGTATCGTCATTTCGAGCGCAGCCGAGAAATCTTTATTGCAGTACGTAAATCACATGTATGCGCCATTTCATAAACGAAGTTTTGGTACTACGTCATTCTGCTATCTCGCACTTACTATTTACCGGTGTGCAAGAAAGATCGAGGGCTTCGCTCGGGATGACGATACGTGGGGAACAATTTTATAAAAAAGCGGCGCTTCTATATTTTATGCGCCGCACCACCCCAGTTGAACCCATAGAACTCGCTGAACCTCTTTCGCACGCCATCAAGGGACGCCCCGCCCCAAGGGCGAACCCTGAACCCGACAGCTTACATCTTTTCTTGTAGACACTTCACGCCTATTTATATACAATAAACATATACATTCTTTAGGAGGAAAGAGACATGGGATTTTTTGATAAGATCAAACGGGGACTCACCCGCACGAAAGAGAGCCTCATCCGCAATATCGAGAGCGTCGTCATCGGCTATGCGGAGATCGACGATGATTTCCTGGAAGATCTGGAAATGGTCCTGCTCTCCGGAGACATCGGCGTGCGCACCACGGACTACCTGATGCGACAGATCCGCCGCGGTGTTACCGAAGGCACGATCCACAATACCAATGAAGTCATGCCCTTCATGGAAAAGACCGTGAAGGAGCTTTTGAAGGATGATACCATCGATCAGGAGAATACGCACCATCCGGAAGTCATCCTCGTCGTCGGCGTGAATGGCGTGGGCAAGACCACGACCATCGGCAAGCTCTCCGGTAAGCTTCACAAGGAAGGCAAGAAGGTTCTTCTCGCGGCTGCAGATACCTTCCGTGCGGCGGCTTCTGAGCAGCTCACCATCTGGGCGGAGCGCACCGGCGCAGACATCGTGAAGCATGCGGAAGGCGCGGATCCGGCGGCGGTGGCCTTCGATGCTGTCTCGGCAGCCAAGGCGCGCGGCGTCGATGTCGTCCTTATCGATACCGCCGGCCGTTTGCAGACGAAGGTGAATCTGATGGAAGAGCTTGCCAAGATCTCCCGCGTCATCAAGAAGGTCATCCCTGATGCACCGCATCAGACGCTCCTCGTTCTGGATGCGACCACGGGGCAGAATGCCATCAGCCAGGCGAAAAATTTCGGAGAGATCGTGCCGCTGACAGGGGTCGTCCTGACCAAGCTCGATGGCACGGCGAAAGGCGGCGTGGTCCTCTCTGTCCATGAAGAGCTGCATGTGCCGATCAAGTGGATCGGTCTCGGCGAACGTGAGGACGATCTCGACCGTTTCCATCCGGATGATTTCGCCAAGGCTCTCTTCGAGACAGAGGATCATATTCTCGGAGAAAGCACGAAGGTGTAAAAACGCAAAAGGTCATCTCATGGATTTCATCTGACCTCATAGGTTCATCAGGCTTTGAAGGCGTGACAGGTTCAACGAAAATTTCGCGGCGTTTCCTTACGGGTCGCTCCATCCCCGTTGCGCCTGTTCCACCTATCACCCTTGTTGAACCTATGAGTTTTTTTCCTGTTCTATAGAGACGAGGGCATCATGACAACATTCATCGACCCTGCGACGGGCTATGAGGTGCGGGTGATCCGAAAACCCATCCGCCGCATCTATCTTCGCGTGCGGGAGGGAGAATCTGTCGAGGTGACGGCGCCGCGGAGGGTCTCGAAGCGGGAGATCCGAGACTTCGTTGCGGGAAAGACCGCATGGCTTACGAAGTACATGGCGCTGGTGCCGGAGAAAATCAAATTTCAATATGTCACAGGAGAGATCCACCATGTCTTCGGAAGGGCGTATCCCTTGCAGGTTTGCTTCGGGATGCGCGATGATGCCGTCGTCTCGACAGACGGAGAGCTGCAGCTGGTCCTTCGGACAAAACAGAGGGAGCGTGAGAAGGTATTCAAGGCAGGCATGAAGCGCATCCTTCTTTGGGAGATCGAAAAGCAGCTTGAAATATGGACAAAGCGCATGGCGATCCCGGAGAGTCGGATCACCGGGGTCACGATCCGCGTCATGAAAAGCCGCTGGGGCTCCTGCCGGAGAGTGACGGGGCGCTTCTCCTTCGCCCTCGACCTTGTCACAAAGCCGAAGGAATGCATCGAGGCTGTCGTCGTCCATGAGCTCTGCCACCTCTTCGCAGCCGGCCACGGCCCCGATTTCTATGCACGGATGGAGACCTATCTGCCGGACTATAAAGAAAGGGACAGACTGCTTTCCAGCCTGCCGAGGGAATTGGTATAGGGGCTGGTAGCTAGTGACTAGGGATTAGGGACTCGTATAGCGATTTGTTAATTTCTGGACTTAGTTAGAAGTGAGAAGTGCTGGAAGGGGTACACCATTCATAGAGTGACCCAATACCTCCTCATTCTATAAAACTCCGCGGCGCTTCCTCATTTTATGCGCCGTACCTTCACTCCTCACTCCTAATTCCTCACTTCTAACTTGATTTGCAAGTTGACCTAAATGCCAGTTATTTAGCAAACGCAATACTAGCGCCGAGTGATGCTCCACGGGCTCACCCCGAACTGTTTACCTCTCTTCCGATTCCATTCCCCTATAGCAATCACACGTCCAACGTGATATACTGTAATAAAATTATTTTATATCAAGTGGGCGCGCGTGCCGCGCAAGGGGTAGTGCCATGAATAACACGGATTGGAAGATTCTGATCTATCTTCGAGAAGAACGCAGCATCAATAAGGTCGCCAAGCGGCTGTTTATGACCCAGCCGTCTTTGACGTATCGCTTGAGCCAGATGGAAAAAGAGATCGGCTGTCCACTTTTCATTCGCACAAATAAGGGTGTCCATTTCACCGATGCGGGAAATCGCCTTTTCTCATTTGCCGAAAAAGAACTGCAGCAGTATCAAGACATGAAGAACTTCGTGACGCATGAGCCGAATACCATTTCCGGCGTGCTGCGCATCGGTGCGAGCCAGTCCTTCGCGCAGTCGCACATGCCGGCCATTCTGAAGGGCTTCGTCGATGAGTACAATGACATCGAGATCTCGCTCACGACGGATACGAGCGATCGCCTGACGAAGCTGGTCAAGAAGGAGGATATCCATCTGGCCATCGTTCGCGGCAATCAGGAATGGCCGGATGCGGACATCCTTCTCGAGGATGCGCCGCTCTATCTCATCTCTGCACAGAAGATCGACTACGATACCCTGCCGAACCAGCCGTCCATCCGCTATCGCAGTGACCCGTCGCTGGATGAGCTGAGAAGCCGTTGGTGGCGTCAGAATTTCTCTGAATCTCCGCATTTTCTTCTGACCGTTTCTGACTGCCTCACCTGCGTAGAGATCGTGAATCATGGCCTTGGACAGTCGCTCATCCCGGCAGACCTTCTCCCCAAGTGTACGCCGAATGTCAATCGTGAAATGATCTACGACCGCCAGAAGCGCCCGATCCTGCGCCCGAGTCACCTCATCTTCAAGCAGGCCATGCTCCAGTCTACGCCTGTCAAGATCTTCGTGGATTATATGAAAAAATATTTTGAAGTATGAAAACAGGGGCTGTGAAGAAATGAATCTTCATTTCTTCACAGCCCCTGTTTGTGTGTAAATAATACATGTCTTTATCTATAGGAAACCGCTACTAAATCGGCAGGCATAAAATTCAGGAGTACGTCTTCATCATTATCATCATGCTGATATATTATGGCAATTTGATTTCGTTTCCATGCGTAATTCTCCATTTTACCGGGAACTTTATTATGAATGACCGGTGTTCCATATTCTTTAATCAGGAATTGGGAAATATTTCGTTTATCGCCTGATACATACACATCCATACTTCTTAATTTTTTATCTTTAAATCGTAATGTGATATAGGCAGGCTTTGTGAGTCCCAGGCAGCCCCGCGGCGCCAGATTACGTAACTCCCATTCTTCATCCCATAAGTGTTCTATAGTGTATTTTTCCTGAATCTCTTCTATTGGTTCACCATAATAGAAGTCCATAAACCCAAAATCATTTTCGTTTTTAGGTACAGTGTTTTTGCTATCTGAAAATTCTGACAACTTCACTGTACCGGTATGGTTAGCAGTCGTATCTGTGGCTCCTGCAGAAGAACTCAATGAAAGCAGGCATGCCAACATGGCTATTGCTATTTCTTTTTTCATACTTAATCACTCCTTTTTAGAAACTAAATCATAAGCAAATTTTGTGATATAATCAATTTAGGCAAACGTGATGATATGCCGAACCGCAGAAAGAACCCTATGGGAAGCTGGAGAAATTCCCATGGGGTTCTTCCTGTTTAGAGCTCAGGTACGGCTTCAGGCTTGTTGCTTTAGTCACTTCCCATTAAACCATTTGCTAATGCAGTTGGCAATTACACCAGCCATTCTTGGGTATAAGAAACGTTGATATATTTCATCCATGAATAATTTTACAGAATTTTTATCATATACTACAATGCTTATTTATTAAGTAGCCAATCTATCAAATTTTCAACCTTTATCCCATCATAAGAATGAATAAAACTTCTATCCATAGACAATACTATTTTTTCATAGTTATCCGGAATAAGGCGCAGTGGACGAAGTTCCCGTTCACGAGTCTCTGGTGACTGCATGCTCTCGGTCACTTGGATATATACCTTATCGTCTGGCTTTTCCGCAATAAAATCTATTTCCGTTTCTCCTACTTTCCCGATATGCACCCGATAGTCACGGCGGAGAAGTTCCAGGAATACTATATTTTCAATCATATGTCCACGATCAGCATCTCGATAGCCTAACAACATATTACGAAAACCCATAT
>JAIJLI010000146.1 GCA_022722495.1 Dialister sp.
GAGCTGCTTTCTTGTAATCAATTTCTAAGTTGTCCATAATATAAAAACTGTGTTAAACTACTTTTATTGTAGATTGACACAGTTTAGTTTACACTCTCCAGGATATTGGTTACGATTTATAATTTTTAAATTCTAATTTCTTAAAATACTCTCTTTCCCAAGATAATACTTGGAATGTAGTTGTATATCCATAAGGATTGGATGATTACAAAACTAATAATTTAAATAATATGAATTCATTTGATACATATTTCTTTCTGCAATTTTTACTTTTGTTAGTTAGTATTTATTGTGGTGTGAAAATAAACAAAAACAACATGAAAAATGTATATGTTCTTATATTCATATTGACATTTACATTAATAGAAGGATTAAGATTTGGTAGAGGTATCGATTACAATGTTTATTATTATTCATTTCAAACAAAAGATGTATTTGATGTATGCAAATCTAATACTATCTTGTTCGATTTATTATGTTTTCTGTTAATAAAACTAGGCTTGCCTTATCAGGCACTAATCATTTGCTCAAGTTCTATTTTGGCAATTGCTGGAACAAAACTCCTTATTCAATACCCAAAAGTTTTACTGCTATCTTTACCATGGTTTTATTTACAAACTTTTTCGGCAGAAAATTTGTTCCGTTGGTATACTGCATTTTCTTTTCTTTTATTGGGTATTCCATATTTGTTAAAAGATAAAACATATATTTATTTAGTTTGTTGTATAATCGGAGTTCAGTTTCATATAATGATGGCAATTCCTGCTATCTTATTTTATATTATAAGCAAGGCTAAATCTTCTTTACTTTCACCATGGGTTAGTATATTAATATATCTTTTCTTGTCTTTAGTATGGTCATCTTCTTTTATGAAAAATTTTATTTCACCAATAAATTATTTGTTATCATTTTGGGAACATTATACTGAAGTATATGGAGGCAATCTTGGTAGTTGGCTTGATGGAAGTCAACATGGTTTAGTCGAGTTTAGTATAATTAGGCAGATTTTAGATTCTTGCAAAAATATATTTTTAATTTTTTTAGGCTATAAGTTAATTCAAAAAACAAAAAATAAGGAACTTGTTTTTTATTATAATACCATGTTGTTGGGTATTATATCTTATCCAGCATTTGCCCCAATAGAATTATTTGATAGGTTCAATCAATTGTTTTTGTTTTTTCAGTGTCTTATTGGTAGTTATTGTATTATATATTCTATAAGAAACTTCTCATACAGAAAGTATGCATTACTGTCGTTGTTAACAATTATAATTCTTGGACAAGGGTTCTATAAGCGTCTAACACCTAGTAATAAATATTTCACATATTATATATTTAATGCTCCTGTTGACGGATGTTTACCTATTGAATGGTTAATTAAAGGTTTTTGAGATGAAAATAGGAATTTTAACATTGCCATTGAATTTAAATTATGGTGGCATTTTACAAGCTTTTGCCTTGCAAGATGTACTTAGAAGTATGGGGCATGAAGTTTATGTTTTTGACAATGATTTTGTGCCAATATATAAGCGTCCTTTTTATAAACAAATTGTTGTATATTTACTAAGGTTCGTAAAAAAAATAGTAAAGCATGACATTATTATTCAAAGGGAGAAGTTATTTGAAAAAGAATATCCAATCCTGAGGAAAAATATAGCCATCTTTATAGATAAGTATATACATTTAAAGAAAATAAAGACTATTGACTCTATTGAACTAAATAACTTTGATGTACTAATTGTGGGTAGCGATCAAATATGGCGCCCCCAATATATCAGTAGTATGTGGAAGTCGAAAGTTGAAGATGCATTTTTGTTTTTTACTTTGGGGAGTAATATAATGCGTATAGCCTATGCTGCATCTTTTGGAATAGACAGCTGGCCTTGTCATTCAAAAAATGAGGTAGAACATATTAGTTCCATATTAAATGAGTTTATTGCGGTTTCAGTAAGAGAAAAAACGTCTATTAATTTATGTCAGAGCACATTTAAAATAAAACCATCATTGGTGTTGGATCCTACGTTGTTGCTCACAAAAGATAGATATATTGAATTCATTAAAGATTATCCGTCTCTTGGAGATCATAAATTGCTATCCTATATTCTGGATATGAATGATGATAAAAAGAAAATTTTGAACCAAGTTGTTGGTGATAAAAAACTTCAGATAATGGAAATAGACATGAATTATTCTGATTTAGGTTTACCCCTAGAAAGACGAGTCTTGCCTTCTGTTGAGAATTGGTTAGCATCTTTCCGTGATGCAGATTTTGTTGTAACAGATAGCTTTCATGCTTGTGTCTTTTCTATATTGTTCAATAAACCATTTGTGGTTATTGCAAATAAGGAACGAGGCCTGTCGAGATTCACCTCTTTGTTATCTCAATTTAATTTGCAATCGCATTTGTTGTTTAGTCCATCTGATTATAACTCAAATTCTGATTATAGTTTATCTAATGAAAGTATGGAAAAACTTAAGCAATTAAGAAAAGCATCATTAGATTTTCTGATAAAATCATTAAAAAAGTGAAGCTATGATTAAATTCTCAATAATTATTCCGATTTATAATGCGGAATTATATCTTGATAGATGTTTACAAAGTATAATTGCACAAACTTATAATGACTACGAGGTTGTTTTGATAGATGATGGGAGTGTTGATACCTCATTGGAGAAATGTAATCAATGGGCTAAAGCCGATTCTCGGGTTAAGGTCTTTCATAAGGAGAATGGCGGGGTTAGTTCTGCTAGAAATTTTGGCTTGAAATTGATAAGTAACGAGTGGGTGTGTTTTGTCGATGCTGATGATGAATTAGAGCCTGATTATTTGGAAAATTTTTCATTAGGAATTCAAAAATACGAAGCAGATATGTATATATGTGGTTTTAAATATGTATATCATAATACTCATATACTGTATGAAATGCAAGATTCGCTTGTGAGTAAAAATGAGTTTCTAGATTTGTATTTACTATTACAACCTCAAGGGAAATTTGGTATTCCTTGGAATAAATGTTTTAGAAAAAGTATAATTGATCAGAATAACTTGTCTTTTGATGTAAATGTAAAAAGAGCAGAGGATGAGTTGTTTAATCTTATATTTATGAAATATGCTCAGTGTGTTGTTACTCTTTCTGTTAACACATACATATATTATAGGTATGATGTACCTACTGGTGCTAACAAATATCAAAATATTGATGAGCGTTTGTATGTTTCAAAGTTATTGATGAAATATGCTAGCGAATTAGAACATGATGATATTAATATTAATTTTGTATATCAATTATTTGCAAATAATATGGTTCTAGCCATTAAAGAATTATATTGGAAACATAATTATTGGCATTTTTCGGTTTATGTTCGTTATAAGATCTTTAGAAAAGTTAGACAGATGATTTTAGATAATGTTTCTGTTAGCTTTTATCATAAGGCTTTGAAATGCCAATACTTATTCCTTGATAATTTTATAATAATAGAATTGCTAGGTTTTTTGTTGTATCTTCGTTATAAAATTTTATAAAATGATGAATATAAAATATGACTATCTGATTATTGGCTCTGGCCTTTTCGGAGCAACATTTGCTTATCTTGCAAAAAAACAAGGTAAAAAGTGTTTGGTTATTGACAAGCGTTCTCACTTAGGTGGCAACATCTACTGTGAGAATATCGAGGATATCAACGTGCATAAATATGGTGCACATATCTTCCATACCTCTAATAAAAAGGTGTGGGACTTTGTGAACTCTATCGTAGAGTTCAACCGCTATACCAATTCGCCAGTGGCTAATTACAAGGGCAGGCTCTACAACCTGCCTTTCAACATGAACACCTTCTATCAGATGTGGGGTGTAACTACACCAGAGAAAGCGCAAGCAAAGATTTATGAGCAGAAGGCTGAAGCTGTTGCACGCATGAAAGCTGATGGCGTAACAGAACCTCGTAACCTGGAGGAGCAAGCTCAGGTATTGATTGGAAAAGATATTTACGAGAAACTCATTAAGGGCTATACTGAGAAGCAGTGGGGCAGAAAGTGTACTGATCTTCCTGCTTTTATTATCAAGCGCTTGCCTGTTCGCCTTATCTTCGATAACAACTACTTCAATGATAAGTACCAGGGTATTCCTGTGGGTGGATATAATAAGTTGATTGATGGTTTGCTTGAAGGAATCGAGACCAAAACGAATGTAGATTTCTTTGAGAATCGTCCTTATTGGGAAGGTATTGCCGACAAGATTGTTTTCACTGGTAAGATAGATGAATTCTATGATTATCAGTTTGGTAAGCTCAATTATCGCACCGTCCGATTTGAGACAGAGGTTATAGACAAACCTAACTATCAAGGTAATGCGGTAGTGAACTATACTGAGCGTGAGATTCCTTACACTCGTGTTATTGAACATAAGCATTTTGAGATGTTTGGCCAAGAGGTTTATGAAACTCCAAAGACTGTTATCTCAAAAGAGTTTTCTACAGAGTGGAAGGATGGTATGGAACCATATTATCCTGTGAATGACAACCAGAACTCAGAGTTATATGCCAAGTACAAAATATTAGCAGACAAGGAAGAAAATGTTATCTTTGGTGGTCGTCTGGCAGAATACAAGTACTATGATATGGCACCGATTATAGAGAAAGTATTAGAATTTATGAATTTATGAGTAATATTAAAATTTTAGTTGCTTGTCACAAACCAGATGTTTGTAGACATGATGTTGTCTTTACACCAATACATGTAGGAAGAGATATTTCTAAAAATACAGATGAAATGTCTGATTTTATAGGTGATAATACTGGTGACAACATTAGTAGTTTAAATCCATATTATTGTGAATTAACTGCACAATATTGGATGTGGAAAAATCTAAAAAATGTCGATATAGTTGGACTTGCCCATTATAGAAGATATTTAAAAGGGGCAGATTCAGAAGAAAATATCAAGCGTTTACTTGGAAATGCTGATGTTATTATGGCAAATCGATTGTATGAAAGATTTTCTATGGCCGATAAAATAGCTTTGGCTGCAACAAGCGAAGATTTATATATTTTTGTAGATTGTTTAAAAAAAGTATCTCCTGATTATTTTGAAGCTGCGTGTAATATCTTAGAAGGAAATTATCATTCGCCATATAATATGTTTATTATGCGCAAAGCGGATTTTGATAAATTTGCAGAATGGCAATTCTCTATTTTAAGAGAAGTTTACGGCAAAATACGTTTTTCTTCATATTGTAGAATGAAGCGTGTGTTAGGTTATATGGCTGAGTTGCTGCTTTCTATATATGTTTTGAAAAATAATATGAAGGCAAAGTATTTGTCTGTTGTTGATTATGATGGCAATCTTATTTTGCCTTTTAAATATAATATATTCAGAAAGTTGTATATAAATTTAGGTTTCTGTTTATTTAATCATAGAAAGCTAAAATTCGATGATTCTGCTGTAAAAGTAGGTTTGAAAAATGACAATATAGATATTAATCTATAGTTTCAAATAAATTGTGTTTTAGTGTTAGAGACAGTTAAATAACAACTGATTATTTTATTATTGAGTAAAAAATAGTAAATGGTGCTGATTTGTCTTTATTAATAGAAATTATGGGAATATTTCATAAAATCACTTTTATTCCTCGCTTTATTCGTCAAGTATTTTATCTGCCATTTAACCGATTGATGTTCAAATCAGCAGGGGCAAGTATTGGAAGTAATTTCAACGTGAAAAATCGCTTCTATCTAAAACTTTATCCTAAAGGAACATTGACAATTGGTGATGACTTTACTATTCATAGTGGCGAGGCAATCAATCCTATTACAAGGAATGTTAGAGGTTGTTTGTTTGTGAATGGGGGAGGCCGTCCGAAAACTTAATTAGGGAAGCAAACAACAGAATTGAGCATTTTTCTTTTGCTCTTTATAGATAATTAACCTCGTATCTTCTTG
>JAIJLI010000147.1 GCA_022722495.1 Dialister sp.
TTCGAGCATAGCGAGATGGGGCATGCTAGCGGTATAGTGTGCTATGTTGAATAGTCCGATGCTATCGATATTTCAACACTTTCATGCAATACCGCTAGCATGCCCCCTCTCCCCTTCGGGGAGCTCCCCCGATGGGGAGCCAAGAACGTTCTGCCGCTTAACTTAATAGCATTACGTCACTGGGATCTGTGGGAGATCAGGCTGTGTGTTTGATCCGAAAGCCGATCCTCTATTATCCACTTTTCCTTCTGTCATCTTCTCTTTTTGGGAAAGAATTACAAATTTCAAGGATTTTGGTGGGTAAATCTCCCACTTCACGAAAAAATGAGAAGAACGAAGGCCCTAAGATGGGACAAAGTTGGGCTATCTCGGATGAGAGATGAGGCTGACTCAAGGTTTACAATCAGGCGGAAAGCGAAATGCATAAAATGCGAAAGAAACGATAACATGGGAGATAGAGCGATTCATAATTCGTTAATTATTTTCAAATGTCTATTGAGGAGATACAAGATTGACAATTGATTCAATGAATAATATTCGATAATATCGGAGAAAAATCGTGATATGACAAAAAGCGAGACAAAGAATAGTGTGCGATGTATACTGGAGGATATGCAGAAAATATTCGATAGATGCAGAATAAATGTGAGTTGCTATCATTGTCAACATCGGAAAAATTGACAAAAAGTCTCTCTATGGTAGAATAGCGGCCATAGGAGATGCATTTATGAAACCTTCAACGATGAATAAAGCGAAAAAAGTATTAGCATGTATATTGGCGGCGGCTGCCTTGGGAAGCCAGGTGGATCTTGCGGCAGCGTCTTTGGATTTTCTGGGCGCAAGCCCTGCGAAGACTGTCACCGTATATGATGGGGCTCACAAGCAGGTCATTTCTACGGCAGCCTCCAATTTCAAGAATGTATTAAGCGACCTCAATGTATCATTGAAGGCGTATGACACATTCTGGACAAGCACGAAGGAGGTCACGAATGGCGCGGTCATCGTGGTGGAGCGAGCAGTGCCTGTTTCCATCATCGCGAATGGCAAGAAAAAGGTCGTCTATACCACGCAGCAGACCGTGCAGGGCGTGGTGAATGACGCGGGCTTCGACTGGAAGAAGATGATGCCGATCGAAGATGGTCTGATGCAGGTGAAGGAAGGCATGCAGATCCACGTCGTCCCGTATACCGCGCGGAAGGTCTTCCGCAAGGAGGCGATGCCGATCCACTATAATAAGTGGTACGATGGTAGCCTCAGAGAAGATCAGGAGGTCGTCGTTCAAGAGGGGATCCCCGGCGAACGGGAAGTGGAGATCGACGAATTCATCTCCGGCGGCAAGGTCGTGAAGACGGTCATCGCTCATGCCAAGGTTCTCTCTGATGGCACGCCGGGCATTATGAAGACCGGTAAAGCAGAAGGGACGATGGGCTGGGTCGCCAATATGCATGCGAGCGCATATCATCCGAGCGATGGAGGTGGCAGCGGCATTACTGCGACAGGCACACAGGCCGGTCACGGCACGGTGGCGGTCGATCCTTCCGTCATCCCACTCGGTACGAATGTATTCATCCCGAACTATGGCCATGCTGTCGCAGCAGATACAGGCGGTGCGATCGTCGGTAACCGCATCGACCTCTGCATGGAGTCTTTCGAGGACTGCTATAACTTCGGCAGACAGAATATCGAGGTATTTGTCAATTATTAAGGGTTCGAGGTTCAGGGTTCAAGGTTCAGGGGTGTGGTGCGGCGCATAAAAATATAGAAGCGCCGCGATGTATAAATGGGGCGATGCCCGAAGGTAGTATTTAAGTCACTAGTCACTAGTCACCAGTCACTAGTCACTCGGCGCTCCTAATCCCTAATCCCTAGCTACTCAACTCTGTGTTCAAGGTTCAGCGGGGTGGTGCGGCGCATAACCATATAGAAGCGCCGCAGAGTATAAATAGTGGCGATGTCCGAAGGCAGCATTTCAGTGACCTTCGGGCATCGCCTTTTCTATTTTGCAGCGAAGCCGCTGCTAATTTGCCTTCCCCATCGGGGAGGGGGGATCACGTCAGCGGCGCTCGGGTGCTTTCGTAAATCGCCTGCTTGAGACGCATTTTCCCACTCTCTTTCATACCGCCAGTGCCCTATCCGCCCCTTCGGGGCACCTTCCCCTCGAGGAGAAGGCTGACGATACGAGGGAAACCCGCCATCGCAGACCCTCATTCCTCATTCGAGCAGAGCTTCCATCCAGAGTCAAAAGGCGCCCCGTTCCCACAAAAACTCCCTACTGCGCGCACCCTCTCTCTCATGCTATAATAAAGCAATATATAGGAGGGTACTATGCTGACAGTTTATATAGCCTTATTCGTGACCGTGCTTGACCAGCTGGTGAAATGGATCGTCCAGCAGCACATGGTCTGGGGAGAATCGATCCCGCTCATTTCTGGGGTATTTCATCTGACCTACATCATCAATCCCGGTGCGGCCTTCGGCATTCTGGCGTATCAGAGATGGTTTTTCCTTGCGATCGTCATCCTGCTCTTTGGCGCGTTCTTCTCCTTCCGGAAGCGCATCCCGAAAGAGCCCCGCTATTTTTCCGCCGCGATCGGTATGCTGCTCGGAGGGGCTTTGGGAAATGCCATCGACCGTGTGCGTATCAGCGGCGTGGTGGACTTCTTCGACTTCCGCATCTGGCCGATCTTCAATGTGGCAGACATTTTCATCTGTGTCGGTGTGGCACTGATCGTATTTTATTTTTGGAGACATGAAGCATGAGTGAGAAAATTTACGTTGTGACCGAGCAAGAAGCAGGACAGCGTCTTGACCAGTTCCTGAAAGAGGCCTCCGGGCTCACCCGTTCTGAAGTGCAGAAATGGATCAAAGACGGCCGTGCGCTGCTCGCTGATGGCAAGATGATCCGCCCGAACTACCATGTGCAGACAGGCGATCAGATCTCCTTCTCCTGGGAAGAGAAGAAGGAGCTCGCGCTCATTCCGCAGGATATACCACTTGACATCCTCTACGAAGATGAACATATGCTGGTCATCAATAAAGCGCGCGGCATGGTCGTGCATCCAGGCTCGGGCAATCCGGATGGCACACTGGTGAATGCACTCCTCTTCCATGTCGGTCCTTCGCTTTTTGAGGCCTGCGAGGATCCCATACGCCCGGGCATTGTACACCGCCTTGACAAGGATACCTCGGGCGTCATGGTCGTCGCGAAGTCGAAGGAAGCCTTCCCTGTGCTGAAGGAAGAGATCGCGACGCATGAAGCGGAGCGTCACTACGTCGCCCTCGTCCATGGGCAGATGGAAGGAAATACGGGCGTCATCCGTTTCCCCCTGGGGCGCAGTACGAAGGATCGCATGAAATGGGATGTACAGCCTAAGACCGGCAAGCATGCTGTCACCCATTTCCGTGTACTTGAATTCATGCCGCATTACTCCTGGATCGAGTGCAAGCTGGAAACCGGACGTACCCACCAGATCCGCGTCCACATGGCACACATCCGCCATCCCGTCGTGAATGACCCGCTCTATGGCTGGAAGAAAGACCATTTCCCCATCGAAGGGCAGGCACTCCATTCATGGACACTCGACATTCGCCACCCCGTGACAGGCAAGGCCCTGCACTTCGAAGCGCCGATCCCTGCTGATCTTGCGCTCTGCCTTCAGATGGCAAGAAAAGGGGAAATGTAAAGAAGGCAAGAGCGCCGATGCGCCTTTTTGCGTAAGTGCTTGACTTCAGGTAGCAGCCGTTGGCTGAAGGCCTCGAAGAAGGCCGAAAGGAGAATTTCCATGATCACACGTACCATATCTGTTCCGGGATTTCGCATCGGCACGGCGCAAGACCGTGCGGGTCTTACGGGCGTGACCGTCATTTTGGCGCCTGAAGGGGGTGCGACCGCGGGGGTCGATGTACGCGGCTGTGCACCGGGGACGCGGGAGACGGATCTTCTCTCTCCGGAGAAAACGGTGCAGCAGATCCACGCCGTGGTCCTTTCCGGCGGCTCTGCCTTTGGCCTGGAAGCCGACGGCGGCGTCATGAATGCTCTCGCAGAAGACGGTGTCGGGTTTCCCGTAGGGTCGGTGTCTGTACCGATCGTCTGCGGCGCGGTGCTCTTCGACCTCTTGATCGGCGATCCGAAAGCCCATCCCGATCTTGCCATGGGATACGAGGCGGCGAAGCGGGCGGATGTGACATTTCCCGTCGGCTGCTACGGTGCAGGTACAGGTGCGACGGTCGGCAAGCTCAAGGGCGCAGAGCATGCCATGAAGAGTGGCGCCGGCTATGCGGAGATCTCCCTCGAAAGCGGACTCTGTGTCGGGGCCTACATGGCTGTCAATGCGTGCGGCGAAGTGTACGACAAAGAGACCACGCTCGCCGGTATTCTTTCCGATGATGAGAAAACCATCCTTTCTTCGCATGACTTCATGCTCAAAGGATTTGAGCGTATCCTTGGCGGCAATACTTCCATCGGCTGCGTCGTAACGAATGCGAAGCTCACCAAGGCGGAATGCAAGGCGGTGAGCGGTATGGCACACGATGGCTTCGCCAGATCCATCCGCCCCGTCCACACCACGATGGATGGGGATACCGTCTTTACCATGGCATCCGGAGAGATCGCCGCGCCTGTCGATACGGTGGGCTATCTTGCAGAAGAAGCCATCCGCCTTGCCGTCCTTGATGCGGTCAAGAGCGCGGAATCCATGGGCGCTCGCCCTGCGTATGCGGATATCACGCGCAGGAAGTAGCGGGGATGCCTGCACGTCCTCACGAGCGGCGAAATTGACATTTTCCCTCTTATCGCATACAATAGATAAGTACCTTTGGGGATGTACCGGTTTCGACAGGAGATTCTGGGACATAAACAGCGAGTCGGGATCCCACCTGCCCGTTAAACGGTGGAAAAACCTAAACGCAAAACGTGATTTTGCTTTAGCAGCCTAATCTGCTAATGTCCCCTGCGGTTTTCCTATGACCGCAGGCTGACATCAACCAATAGGATAGAGCGGAAGGATGCTTGGGACTTTCGTTTCGAAAACAATTCCGAGATCGGCAAAGACAGTTTGTTCCTGTACGATACTTTGCTTAAATCTTAAAACAGTGAACTGCACTCGGAGAGGTTTATGGGACAGGCTTTTTGGACAGGGGTTCGACTCCCCTCATCTCCACCAGCAAGTGATAGAATCGCAGCGATGCGATTCTTTTTTTGTTTTATATGGGAAGAACGGATGGCGAGGGGGATTTGGAGCGCAAATAAGAAGGGAGAAGTAAAGGCGTTTTTTTACATACGAAGAAGCCAAGGCAAGACGCGCACGGATGAAGGCAGGGGACGATCCGGCGGATGGGTCGGGCCCGATCTGCGGATCTGCCATCCCTTTTTATATTGACACTCATCGATATTTATGATACAATTTGAATAGAGAAAATTCGATATTACAAAAGGAGGTACCTACCATGATCCAGATGATCACAGGCACAGAAAATTTCGACAAGGCGCTGGAAAAGGGCGATATGATCGCCGGCTTCAGCGCACCATGGTGCGGCTACTGCCGCCGCCTACAGCCGATGATCGTGAAGCTGTCGGAGGAGATCGACATCCCGATCTACGGCGTGAATATTGATGAGGATGAAGCACTGGCAGAGCGCTATCACATCGAGACGATCCCGGATATCGTGTATTTCAAGGACGGCAAGCCGGTGGACAGCATCATCGGCTATGGCAATGTAGGGTATCCGGAGCTCAAGGCGTTCGTGGAGAAGAATCGGTGATAGCGGCTCTATGATAGATATCAGCTATAGTGAGCGGCACAGGCGAGCGCAGCGAGATGGGGCATGCCAGCGGTATAGCGTGCTATGTTGAATAGTCCGACGCTATCGATATTCCAACACTTTCATGCAATACCGCTACGTAGCCCCCTCA
>JAIJLI010000148.1 GCA_022722495.1 Dialister sp.
TTAGAAATTTCATGATGACAGTATAACGAAGCGAGGCAACCATTTTTGAATGGCCGCCTCGTTTTTTGTTTAAATAAATTAAAATTCTGATTATAATTATCGTCAAAACGATTTAAAATATACAGACATGTAGTATAATGAATGAGTAAACCATAGTTTTCTATGAAGAGAGTCATTTGATTTTTTTAGGGGAGTTAAAAGTTTCCGGATGTATTTTTTAGAACAGACCGAGAGAAAGGCGAGCTATGGAACCCAAAATTCTATATATGACGAACCATGACAGGCGGTATGCCTCCATGAAGAAAGCCTGTGAGGCGCTTCAGGAGAAGAGGCTGATTTCTGACCTGTCTATTTCTGTGCGCGTGGAGCGCACGAGCGACTGGAGCAGGAATTGGGAGCGCAAAGTATCTGGCGCTTCTCTGGTCATGATCCACTTGATGAAGAATGCACTGAAGTCTTCCTTTTGGAAAGATTGTAAAAAATTTCTGGATCAGAATCACATTGCATACTTTGTCGATGCCATTGATGGGGATATGGCAGAGCACAGTGCTTCCATCGATGGCGATGTGCTCGAGACATTCCGCAAGTACTGTCTGTATGGAGGCCTCAGCAATTTCAAAAATCTCTGGCTGTATGCAAATGGACTCTTTGATGATAAGGCAGAAAAAGCACAACCGCCGGAGAAGTACAGCTGGGCAGGGATCTATGATCCGGGCTTGGAGAGCCGCTCCCGGAAGACGCTCTCGGATTTCGAGGCGGCGCATCCCTATGGTGACCGGCCGATGCTGGGCCTCCTTTTTTACCGCGATGAGTGGATCTGGGATGATACCGCGTATGTGAAGGCCTTTCTGGAGGAAGCGGAAAAAGAAGGCTATGCGGTGCTTCCTGTCTTTGCGAACGGGTTCATCGATGAGTCGGCAGGCATGCCGTCGTTATCAGAGGTGCTGGAGACGTATTTCATGAAGGACGGACAGCCTGTCATCGATGCGCTTGTATCCACGATGAAGTTTTCTATGCTTGGCGCAGGAAAGACGAGCCTTCCCGTCTTGAAGAAGCTAGGCGTGCCGATCCTCTCTGCCTATACACTTCTCACATCGGAGGCTGACTGGCGCAAGAATCCTGAGGGAATGAATGCGGTGGAAACGTCGATCGCGGTCGCGCTTCCTGAGCTGGACGGCGCGATTTCCGGTCTGCCGATCGCTGGGCGAAAAAAAGATGTCGATGGCAGTGTCTCCTATGTGCCGATTCCTGAGCGCGTGACGCAGATGGTCAGAAAGGCGGGAAAATGGGCGACCCTTCATCAGATGAAGGATGAAAATAAAAAAATCGCTATCATTTTCCACAATTATCCGGCGAAGAATTCAAATATCGGGAGTGCTTCCGGTCTGGATACGATGGAGAGTACCATCCGTCTCATGAAGGAAATGAAGAAAGCAGGGTATCAGATGGATTTCATCCCGGAAACCTCAGATGATTTCATCCATCTCATGACATCTCATGCGACGAACGACATTTCCATGATGACTGAAGAGCAGGCGGAGTCCTGCCAGAAGCTTTCCTGCCGTGAGTATCTGGATTTCTTCCGACAGCTGGGGAAAGAAGCGAAGGCGTCCATGGTGGATACCTGGGGGGAGGCACCAGGCGATGTCATGATCTCAGAAAAAGGCGATATTCTCATCCCCGGTACGATGGACGGACATATTTTCCTCACGGTGCAGCCATCGCGCCAGTACGGGATGGATCCATCGAAGGCGTATCATGACCCGAAGATCCCGCCAACGCATCAGTACCTCGCTTTCTACTACTGGCTGCGTCATGTATGGAAAGCGGATGCGGTCATTCATATGGGGACGCATGGAAATCTGGAGTGGCTTC
The DNA here is from genome assembly GCA_022722495.1 of Dialister sp. Classification (GTDB taxonomy): domain Bacteria; phylum Bacillota; class Negativicutes; order Veillonellales; family Dialisteraceae; genus Dialister. Next base: position 1,876 of record JAIJLI010000148.1, read on the forward strand.
CGGGGAAAGGTGTCGGACTGGATGAAGAAAGCTATTCGGACATTGCGCTCGGGGATATCCCGAATATCTATCCGTACCATATGACGATCACCGGCGAAGGTATGATCGCCAAGCGCCGTGCTGCTGCCTGTTTGGTGAGTTACATGCCGGCGCCTGTTGCTGATGCAGGTGCCTACGATGAAATTGCTGAGCTGGAGAAAACGATCGATGAATATGCAGCTCTCAAGGGAAATGGGAGCGATGTTTCTGCGATGGAAGAGCCGATTCGCAAATTGGCGTTGAAAGCCAAACTGGATGAAGAAGTGCCCTATCAGGGAAAGAAGCCATTTGCGGACTACGTCGCTTCACTACATGACTATATCGAAGAGCTGAAAGACAGCGAAGTCCATGTGGGACTGCACATTCTAGGGCAGCCGCTGACAGGCACTCTTCTTGTAGATGGTATTCTTCAGATGCTGCGACTTTCGAATGGAGAGATGCCTTCCATTTATGATTTGCTGGCAGAAAAATACGGCGTTACCTTAGATGATATCCAGCAGCATGCGGGAGACATGGTAGAAACGCAGGGCATCACCGGCGGACAGCTGATGGATAAAATCCGAAAAGAAGCGAAGACGGTCATCGAAACGCTGGCTTCCGGCAGCTTTACGGCAGAAGCGATCGACTCTGCCATGGCACTTTCAGAAGCTCATGGCAGTGACGTATGGAGACAGTCGCTGAAAAAACTTCTCACGTTTGTGAACGAGGAGATGGTGCCACGTATTCAGGGGGCGAAAGAGGAACTCACTCACACGATAGATGCGCTGGCAGGCCGCTATGTGGAGCCGGGGCCTTCCGGCTCACCGAATGCCGGCGGCGTTTCGCTCCTTCCATCGGGACGTAATTTTTATGGTACGGATCCCCGTACCATGCCATCTCCGACAGGATGGCAGCTCGGGGTGAAGCTGGGCGATCGCATGATAGAAAAATTCATCGCTGACCAAGGCAAATATCCTGAAAATATCGGTATGGTACTGTGGTCCGGACCGAATATGCGCTCCTCGGGGCAGGATATCGCTGAATTCCTCTACCTTCTGGGCGTCCGTCCCGTTTGGCAGAAGGGAAGCCTTCGTGTGACAGGGCTTGAGGTGATTCCCCTTACCGAACTCAAACGGCCGCGCATCGATGTGACGGGACGTATCTCCGGACTTTTCCGCGATACCCTTCCGCAGCTTGCTGAACTGATGGATAAGGCGGTCATGCTTGTGGCTTCACTGGATGAATCTGAAGAGGATAACTTCATCCGGAAGCATGTGAAAGAAGATGCCAGATCCATGGAGGATGCCGGAGTCGATGGAGATGAGGCATGGAGAAATGCTGCTTTCCGCATTTTCGGAGATGCGCCCGGGACCTATGGTGCAGGTGTCAATACTGTGCTTGATGCGAAGAACTGGCAGACGGAAGAGGATCTGGCGAATGTGTATGTCCGCTGGGGCGGGCATGTCTTTGGCGGCGGAAAACGCGGCGTATTCCATCCGGAGCTATTTAAGAAGCGCCTGGCTTCTCTCGATCTTACGGTAAAGAATGAGGAAAACCATGAGAGCAATATCCTCTCATCAGATGATTACAATGCGTTCCATGGCGGGATGATCGCGGCAGTCAAGAGCCTTGGCGGGAAAGCACCTGTTTCCTACGTGGGGGATAGTACGAATCGTTCTTCCGTCGGCGTAAAGACGGTACAGGAAGAAATGAAGCGTGTCTTCCGTGCAGAATCTATGAATCCGAAGTATATCGAAGGGCTCATGAAACACGGCTACAAAGGGGCGACAGATCTTGCAAATCGTCTTTCGATTTCCTTCCAGTGGGATGCGACAAGCGGTGTCATGGATGACTGGATGTATGAACAGTATGCGCAGAAATACGCTTTGGATCCCGCGATGCAAAAATGGATGAAGAAGGTCAATCCATGGGCTCTTCAGAGCATGGCAGAGACTCTTCTTGAGGCGAACCAGCGTGACATGTGGCATGCGAGCGATGAGATGAAAGAGGAGCTGCAGGAGCTTTACCTCTCTGTCGAAGGGGAACTCGAAGATGATGACGACTGATCTTTCGCCGATCCGTATGCTGGTCCTCACGCTGACCGGCCGCTGCAACTTTGCCTGCCGGTATTGTTATGCAGCAGACGCGGATCAGGTGGATATGAAGGAGGAGACGGCCATTGCGGCATTGCACCTTGCCGGAAAGGGAGGAAATCGCTTTCTCCTGCAGTTTTCCGGCGGGGAGCCGCTGCTTCGATTTCCGCTCATACGGAAACTGGTAGAAATCGCCGAGAGGAATCACTATGATGCGCAGATGCAGATACAGACGAATGGTTCACTCCTCACCAAGGATATAGGTACATGGCTTTACCGGCATGGAGTGGGGATCGGCATTTCCTGCGACGGACGCAAGGATCTCATGGACCGCACGCGCCGGAGAAAAGACGGCGGCTCGTCCTTTCAGGCTGCGTCAGAAGGCTTTAAGAATCTGGCGTCTGCCGGCATCGGGACGGGCATCACCTGTGTTGTGACAGAGGATATGACAGATGATCTCCCCGGTATTGCCGACATGGCGCATTTCTATGGAAATGTTCACCAGGTCGGCTTCGACATATTGCGTGAGCAGGGGCGCGGGGCTGCTCTTCATGCGCCTTCCGCAGAGGCGATGACAAAAGCACTCGAAAAGACTGCGGTGCGCATGGACCTTTTGGAACAGATGACGGGACGGCATATCCACTTCACGCAGGAGGATCGAGCCGCTCGTCTCGAAAAAACCAAAGATTACGATTTCCCTCAGTGCTATGCCATGCACGGTGAAGCGGCTTTCGTCGATGTGCATGGAAATATCTATGCCTGCTCCTCGCTGATGGGAAGAGAGCGCTATCTTCTGGGCAATGTCCACGAAGGGCGTGATCCTGAAAGAGTGAAAGCCGTCGCCGCTTTTGTCGAGCAGTCCATGGCGGAGTGCCGCGACTGCTCCTACTTCCCTCTATGCGGCGGTGGCTGCTTCTCCCGCTGGCTTCGCGCAGACGGTCAGGTGAAAAAGTCTGAAGCAGAATGTGCGATGAAACAGTTTTTTATAAAAAGATATGTGAGGAAACGCTGATTCGAGCAAAGCATCCGTGTTTACTTACAACTGATTACATTTTTAATTTTTCATATCGATAGAACCGATTGATTTCAAGGAGGATATATCAATGAAAAGACAGGGGACATTTCCATTCACAGCCATCATCGGGCAGGATACGATGAAAAGAGCACTTGTGCTGAATGTCGTCAATCCAAAACTGGGCGGTGTACTGATTCAGGGTGAGAAAGGGACGGCAAAGTCGACCGCTGTGCGCGCTCTCGCCGACCTTCTTCCGCCGCGCCGCTGCATCAAGGGATGCCGTTTCCATGATGATCCGGATGACAAGGCAAACTGGTGTGATGAATGCCATGAAAAATACGACCATGCAGAACCGGAAGTAGAGATGCTGCCGATGAAGGTGGTCGAGCTTCCGGTCAGTGCGACAGAAGATCGTGTCGTCGGTACACTGGACATCGAAGCTGCTATCCGTGAAGGCAAGCGGTCTTTCGAAACCGGCATTCTCGCAGATGCAAACCGCAACATTCTCTATGTCGATGAGATCAATCTGCTGGATGACCATGTCGTCGATGTACTTCTTGACTCTGCCGCTATGGGGATCAATACCGTAGAGCGTGAAGGGATTTCCTACTCCCATCCGGCGCGCTTCTCTCTGGTCGGCACGATGAATCCGGAAGAAGGGGATATCCGTCCGCAGCTTCTTGATCGCTTTGCCCTTTCTGTCAAGGTCGTCGGCGAACAGGATCCGGAAAAGAGAGCGGAAATCATCAAACGCCGTCTCGCTTATGAAGCGGATCCGCAGCCTTTCCTCGATGCATGGAAGGATGAGCAGGAGAAAGAAGTCCGCCGCATCGAGCGTGCGATGAAGCTGCTCCCGCAGGTCACGGT
>JAIJLI010000149.1 GCA_022722495.1 Dialister sp.
TTCCTTAACTTAATAGCATTACCCTGCCGGGAACGATGCTCCGGTCATCTTACGGCATGGCGAACTTCTTATCTTGTAAATGAAGCAGATAGGATCGGCGGCGTCGTTGGGCGAAACTGGGATCCATACAAACAAGATGGCGGGTTGCAGCGTGGAGATACGCATAATTCCCCATATGCAAGAAATTGTAAAAAGCATCTTGCATATTTCTCTCATGTCGTGTATAATACATTCATATGACATGGGGTTATAGCTCAGCTGGTTAGAGCGCTTCGTTGACATCGAAGAGGTCTTTGGTTCGAATCCAAATAGTCCCACCATGAAAAACCCGCCAAATGGCGGGTTTTGTGCTATATAAAAGTAGGTGGCCGGAAATTGGAAGTGACGGTCATAAAGCTGACTCATGCCCGAGAGCAGGCCCATGGTGAAAGAGCGGCTTACGGAATGTCCCTTTTCATGCTTTTCGAGTCTCTTAGTCTCTTTTTCATTCCAAGAACTGACACTGAAAGCGTATTTGATTCCTTTTTATAATAACAGGTGGCCTCTATGCATCTTATCGCTATTCTTCTCGTTATGACAGCAGGCATCATGTGGGCGGGCTGCGGGCTTGCGGCGCAGGATTTTTTTCAAAAAAGTACACTCGACTCGATGGATCTGACGGTCTTCCGCATGTTTTGTGCGAGCGGCATCATGCTGCTTGTGACCATTGTCAAGGGACAGCTGAAAGACAGCTGGCGGAAGCTGGGGCAACAGCCATCTCTCTGGTGGGGACTGATCTTCTACGGTATAGTCGGTCTGATGCTGATGCACTATACCTACTTTGCTTCGATCGCCGCCGGCAATGCGGCAGCGGCAACGGTCATCCAATATACTTGTCCGGCGATGGTGATCCTTTGGGTCTCCTTGCAAAAAAGACGGTTGCCTCTCACTGGAGAGCTCACGGCCGTCATACTGGCGATTATCGGAGTCATCCTTCTGGTGACGGGCGGAGATGTGAGCCGTCTCTCCGTACCTGCAGACTGTGTGTATCTGGGGCTGGCGTCAGCAGTCTTCTTTGCCATCTGCTGTGTATTTCCGAAGCGCTTCATCGGTGTACTGGATAATTCCTTCGTCCTCGCGCTAGGCATGTTCACCGGAGCCGTGGCTTCCTATATCATCAATCCGATGGGGGACTTTTCCGGTTTCTTTGCTCCGGAAGTCCGCTTCGATATTTTCTGGATCGTCGTCCTTGGTACGGCGCTATCTTTTACCTGCTACAATGCAGGCCTTCGGTTCCTTCCGGCCTCACAGGCTTCCGTCACTGCGACCATTGAGCCGGCGATCTCTGTCATTGCGTCTTATTTCATCTTTCATACCCATTTCAATTTTGTCCAGGGCTTTGGCATTCTGCTCGTTCTCTTGGCTATTGCAGTGCCGGGTATTATTGAAAATGAAAATACGGCAGGAGAATGATCAGCGGATCGGAAGCGGGTGTCACTTCTGTGCGATACCTGAACGCGATGGTTTAAAAAGTCCTTTGTTATTTCCTTAGGAGCATCTGTCATGTCCCATTCCTCGAATCATTTCGCGATCGTCATGGTCGTCTTAGCCGGCATCATGTGGGCCGGAAGCGGCATCGGGGCGCAGAATTTCTTCGAGAAATGCTCTATGAACGCCATGGAGCTCACGGCCTTTCGCATGATGGCGGCCGGATTCATCCTGATCGGGGTGACGGTATGGCAGGGAAAGATGAACGAAAGTCTCATATGTCTTCGAAAGAAGCCGCGGCTATGGATCGACATTGTGATCTACGCCATTGTAGGTCTCATGCTGATGCACTACACCTACTTCGAAGCCATCGCATATGGCAACGCCGCGACAGCGACCGTCGTACTTTACAGCTGCCCTGCCATGGTCATCTGCTACAATGCCATCCGCCATCGCAAGCTGCCCTCGAAAGAGGAGGTCATCACGGTTCTTCTGGCTGTCGGAGGCACCTATCTTCTTGTAACAGGCGGCGATCCTTCGAAACTCAGTGTCTCCTTTCTCTGTATAGCGCTTGCGTTATTCAATGGGGTGGTTTATTCCTTCGCTTCGATTTACCCGAAGCACATCTTCCTTCAGGTAGATAAGACTTTCGTCCTCGCTGTCAGCATGATCATCGGAGCACTGGCCTGCTGGGCCTTTGTCCCGCAGATCGATTGGCTTGCTTTCTTCGATCCGCATATCTTCTGCGGCGTCGCATGGATCGTCCTCTTCGGTACGGTCACGGCCTTCCTCTTATATAATGCAGGTCTCATGTACCTGTCCCCGCAGCAGGCACTCATCACGGCGGCAAGTGAACCGGCGGCCTCCGTCATCCTTTCCTGCCTTATCTTCGGCATGAGCTTTGTCGGTCTGCAGGTCGTGGGGATCCTGATGGTCATCCTTGCGATCATCATGCCTGCGGTGGATCTGGGGAAACTTTTGCGCAGCCCCGGTGCCAAGTGACGCAGGATCGGCGAAAGGTATGTGTATTTGAATATATAAGGAAATGCTGATTCTGCAATTGAATCAATGTTTCCATACATGATCGACTTTATTGAATATCGATGACATTTGCAAATTGGTGTACAAACAGGGGCATTTAGGGTATAATAATCAAAATATTACATTGTAGCGGGGATGCTGCATTTAAGAGAGAGGGATGAGCGAATGAGTGAAACCATCTGGTCACTGCTGCCGCCAGTCGTGACGATTATTCTGGCATTGGCGACGAAGGAAGTCTACATGTCGCTGGCCATTGGTATTTTCATGGGTGCCTTTATGTTCACCGGCTTCAGCGTACTTGGCGCTATCGATACGATGTTCAAAATTATGTCGGACAAGGTCGGGGGCAATGTGTACATTCTGGTTTTCCTGGTACTGCTCGGCATCATGGTGGCGGCCATTCAGAAATCAGGGGCTTCGCAGGCCTATGGAGACTATGCAGCGCGCACGATCAAGGGGAAGAAGAGCGCACTCTTTGTCACCATGGTGCTTGGTATTTTGATTTTTATTGATGACTATTTCAACTGCCTGACGGTCGGTACGGTCATGCGTCCTGTTACAGACCGCTTCAAGATCACCCGTGCGAAGCTCGCCTACATCATCGATGCGACAGCAGCGCCGGTCTGCATCATCGCGCCGGTGTCTTCCTGGGCGGCGGCAGTCACTTCTTCTTTGCCGGAGGGCAGCGACATTGATGGATTTGCTCTTTTCCTTTCGACCATTCCGCTGAATCTCTATGCATGGCTGACTGTCATTTTCATGCTGGTTCTCATCTGGACGGGCAAAGACTTCTCCCGCATGGCTGCTTTTGAAAAGAAAAGCGGCGGCACGCTGGTGATTCCGGAAGAATACGCGGATGACGCATCGAGTGTGCCGGTGGGCAATGGCCGTATCATCGACCTTGTCCTTCCACTCTTCGTCCTGATTTGCGGCTGTATCTTCGGCATGCTCTATACAGGCGGCATTCTGGAAGGCAAAGGCGTCGCGGACGCTTTCGCAAATTGTGAGTCTGCAAGAGGACTTGTCATCGGCTCTTTCATTGCGCTTGTATTCACCTTTGTCCTGTATATTCCAAGAAAGGTGCTTTCCTTTGGTACGTTCTGTTCCTGCTTTGGCGAAGGCTTCAAGCAGATGACGTCGGCCATCATGATCCTGACGCTCGCATGGACGCTCTCTGGTGTGGTCGGCAAGGAATATCTGAATATCGGCGGCTATGTAGGAAATGTGGTCAGCGACAATGCGTCTGTGGCTATCCTGCTCCCGGCACTCTTCTTCCTGGTGGCCATCAGTCTTGCTTTTGCGACCGGTACCTCTTGGGGGACCTTCGGCATTCTGATCCCGATCGTGCTGGCTGTCGTGAATAACGACCAGAGCCTCATGGTCATGACGGTCGCTGCGGTGCTGGCCGGCTCTGTCGGCGGGGATCATATTTCTCCGATCTCCGATACGACGATCCTTGCTTCGGCAGGCGCGCAGTGTCACCATATCGACCATGTCTCGACCCAAATCCCCTATGTCATGGTGGTCGCTTCGAGCTGCGTCGTCGGTTACCTGGTAGATGGATTCACAGGAAATGGTCTGGCCGGCGGCGCGGTGGCGCTTGTCATGATGCTCGCTATCCAGTTCTTTTTCCTGAAATTCCGCTCGAATGGATAAATGAAAATGGAAAATCCTCACTTCGAAAGAAGTGAGGATTTTTTTAATGAAGACAGAAATTGAATCTCCGGTCACCAATCGCTATTTCTTGCTGACAAGGAAGCCTGTCCCCTGCTGGGCAGCCATGATGACGACGTCGCTGATCTGGACTCGCTTCGGACGGCTGACAACGAAGGCGATGACATCTGCGATGTCCTCTGCCTGCAGCGCATCAATGCCTGCATAGACAGAAGCGGCACGTTTTGTATCGCCGTGGAAACGGACTTCGCTGAATGGTGTCTCCACAAGGCCCGGCTGGATGGTGGTGATTTTCACATCGCTGGCCATGACATCGATGCGAAGGCCATCGCTGAAGGTTTTGACAGCGGCCTTTGTCGCGCAGTAGACTGCGGCACCGGCATAGGCGTACAGACCAGCCGTGGAGCCGAGGTTTACGACGTGACCTTTATTTTCTTTCACCATTGCCGGAAGGAAGGCGCGGGTGACGAGGAAGAGGCCCTTGATATTTGTATCGATCATTCCCATCGTATCTTCCGGGGCTGTGTCCTGATAGGGCTCGAGGCCTCTGGCAAGACCTGCGTCATTCACGAGCACATCCGGCGCACCGAAGGTATCGAGTACTTGGGTGGTGACTTCCTTGATGGCCTCGCGGTTCTGTACATCCAGTGCGTAGGTCGTGACCTTCACGCCGCGTTCTTTCTCGATGTCTGCTTTCACGCTCGCGAGTTTTTCTGTATTTCTGGCTGCGAGTACCAGATCGTAGTGAGAGGCTGCCAGCGCTTTGGCAGTGGCAAGGCCGATGCCGCTCGTGGCACCGGTGATAAATGCGTATGGATTCATAAGAAAACCTCCTTGAAAATAATGGGTTCAGTGTTTCCCTAGAAATGAAGGTGGCGGCTTCGCCGCGAATACATAGGAGGCGATGCCCGAAGGTAGCATTCAAGTCAACAGTCATCAGTTACTCGAAGCTACTCATCTCTAATCCCTTCTGCTATAATGATTATACAATGTCACGAGCAGGAATCCCATCAGAAAGGGGAATCATCATGAAAATATACGCGCTCTTGCTCGCTTCGCTTCTGGCCGTGGGCCTTTCTGGCTGCGGCGCAGAGACGAAACCAGCGGCTTCCTCGGCACCCGCCGCTTCCTCGCAGTCTGTGCCCGTGAAGGCGATCCATGAGATCGCGCCGGCCTCAGAAAAGGTTTTCCAAGAGGCGTCTACTCTCTACGCCAAAGGGCAGAATCGGGAGGCACTTCTCACTTGTGACAAGGCGTTGGAAATCGATCGGGAGAATTACAAAGCGCTTTCTCTGAAGGGGCTCATACTGGCGCTCGATGTCTCGCCGGAACAGGGGATCGGACAGATTTTGAAGGCGCTCAAAATCAATCCCGATTACACGCAGGCTTTTTATGATATGGCGATGGCGCAGAAGCTTGCCAAGCATTATGATGAATCGATCTCCTACTTCCAAAAAGTGCTTGCAGACGATCCGAAGAATACGTGGTCTCTCTATGGGATTGCAACGAACTATGCAGATAAAAAGGATAAGGCGAATGCGCTGTCTTACTTACGGCAGGCGATGGCGCTCGATCCGCAGCATGTCCGTCCCGAAGCCATGCAGCAGGAT
>JAIJLI010000150.1 GCA_022722495.1 Dialister sp.
TTCGGGCATCGCCCCGTTTCGTCATCCTGAGCGGCGAGAAACGTCATATGTGAGATAACGAATGCCAGAACAGCTGCGACCTGAGCCCTCGATCTCGGCGAAGCCGCCACCTTCATTCCTCATTCCTCATTCGAGCGAGGCTTTCATCCCCAATCAAAGGGCAGCACGCCCTGAGAGGCTAACCCTGAACCCGCCCCCCTGTTTCCTTTATTTCACTTCTTCGGTGGTGGTGGTGACGACGGTGGCTTTTTCAAATCCGGTCACGGTCTCCCCGGAGGACGGAGAGAGGACGACCTGCAGCTTTTCCGCCGCTGTTCTGCATTCCTCCAGCGTAAGGCCCTCCTTGGGATCTGTGAGAGAGACCGTCATGGCTTTGCCGGAGGTGTTGAAAACGAGATTCAGTTTTTTCATAACATTTCTTCCTTTCTGTAAGAATGAACATTTCGAAGGTCGCCGGCCGGCTCACTTGCCCTTCTGTCTATATAGTGTGTTTCAGGGATGGAAATATTGTCGTTTCTTCGAAAATAAAAAAGGGGCTGTGAAAAAATGAATCCTCATTTCTTCACAGCCCCTTTTTATTTTGCTTTCATTTGGTTCAGGGTTCAGGTGGCGGCTTCGCCGCCTTTTTTAGAAGATGGTATTCTCGCATTGTCAGAACAAATACACGCATATGTGGAAAAGAATAACGACGGACAAAGCCTTCCCCGCATGGGGAAGGCTACGATACGAGAATGCCGTTTAACTTAATAGCCTTCCCCTCTAGGGGAAGGTGCCCTGCAGGGGCGGATAGGGTGACTATGGCATGAAAGACAGCTCTCATAAGATTTCCCGGTCACTCTTATGAGAGCTGCAAGTCCCCGCGGCAGATTAAACGCGAAAATGAGATGATCGTTATTTCACAGCCCCGAAAAGGGAACCAGGGATGTCCCGAGCGGCTTTTCTGCCTGCTGCATCGGGCGATGCACGGATCCCTCCTGCTACCGGTTCTTCTCCTCCCATAGCATCTGATTGTACTGCTTCTGATAGTACTCTGATCTCTTCTTATCCGCCCAGAAATCGCGGTCACTGCGGATCGCAAGCATTTCATCCACCATATCCTCTGCGCGCTCCGGGGCGACGTGGGTGAGATAGGCGATCATGCGCGTGATGGTCTTCTCCGTACCCAGCTCGGCTGCCATCAAAGCGCCAAGCTCGGCAGGATAGCCGCGGCGGACGGTGAGTGTGATGAGTTCGTCCTTCAATCGTTCCAGCTGTGTCATGAGGGCTCCTTTCGTAGCGATCTTTTGTCTTTATTATATCAGAAAAAGGAAGAAAGGAGGAAAGGGGCAGCTCTCTCGTCAGCCCTGCCCCTTGAACCCTCTCCTCTCATTTGTGGTATCATAAGTACAAAAGAAAGGAGTGATCGCGATGGAAGACGTCACAGACCTTTTGAACCGCATCAAAAACCAGATCGGCGGAGAGGAGAGCCTCTCAGACGAGGAGCTGAACCGCCAGCTGAATGCGATCTACAGCATCTATGCCGCCGCGATGGGGCCCGAGCAGCTGATCGTGCAGGCGAGCCGATTCAATGCCGTGAAATATATTCATGACGAAAATCCCAAGAGCCGTCTTATCGGTATGGAGCGCCTCATTCTGGAAAGCCGCGACTACCATCGCCAGCCGACAGATGAAGAGATCCCCGCCATCCTGGACAAGCTGGAGGACAAGGTCGCAGATATCCTCTCCCGTCAGGCCGTCGAGCGCTCGCTCGAGAAAAAGATCGAAGACCGCCTTGAAGAGCGGCACAAGGAGTACATCGAAGAGGTCCGCCGCGAAATCATCGAAGAGGAGACAGGCAGCGCAGAGACCGCCGAGAGCAAGCGCAAGCTGGAAAAGCTGGCCGCGATGGAAAAAGTCAGCCTCACTGCGACGATCCTTCAGGTCGTCCGCCCGCAATCGCTTTCTGAGATCATCGGACAGGACCAGGCCGTGGAAGCACTCGCCTCCCGCATCTCCTCGCCCTATCCGCAGCACCTTCTGCTGTACGGCCCGCCCGGCGTCGGCAAGACCACCGCAGCGCGCCTTGTACTCGAAGAGGCAAAGAAAAAGCCGTACACCGTCTTTCAAAAAGACGCTCCCTTTATCGAGTGTGATGGCACGACACTGCGCTGGGACAGCCGCGACATGACGAACCCCTTGATCGGCTCCGTGCATGATCCGCTGTATCAGGGCGCGCGGCAGGAGCTCGCCGACGAAGGCATCCCCGAGCCGAAGCCCGGCCTCGTCACGGACGCCCATGGCGGCATCCTCTTCATCGATGAAATCGGTGAACTGGACCCCATTCTCCTAAACAAGCTGCTGAAGGTACTCGAAGACAAGCGCGTCCGCTTCGACTCCGCCTACTACGACGAAGAAGACCCGCAGATCCCCGCCTACATCAAGCAGCTCTTCGAAAAAGGCGCGCCCGCCGATTTCATCCTGATCGGTGCCACGACAAGAGCGCCCGAGGAAATCAACCCCGCCATCCGCTCACGCTGCGGCGAGATCTTCTTCGCGCCCTTAGAGCCCGCGCACATCATCGCCATCGTAAAGCGCGCCGCCGAAAGGCTCGGCGCTCACCTCGAAGCCGGCGTCCCCGAGCTCATCAGCCGCTACACCATGGAAGGCCGCAAAGCCGTGAACCTTCTCGCCGATGCCTACGGCCTTGCCATTTACGAATCCGGCAAAGCCGACCGCATCACCATCACCAAAGCCATCATGGAGCGCACCGCGCAGGCGAGCCGACTCAGCCCCTGCCTTCAGCAAGAGGCATCGGACACGCCGAAGATCGGACACATCTACGGCCTTGGCGTCATCGGCTCCTGGGGCAGCACGATAGAGATCGAAGCCGCCGCCTTTCCCGCCGCTGCGCCCGGCAAGGGGAGCCTGCGCTTCAATGACACCGCTGGCTCCATGGCGAAGGACTCCGTCAGCGCCTCGGCCGCCGTCGTCCGCCAGCTGACCGACAAGCGTCTTTCCGACTACGACCTCCACATCAATGTCATCGGCGGAGGAAATATCGACGGCCCATCCGCCGGCTGCGCCATCACCTGCGCCATCCTCTCGGCCATTGAAAAGAAGCCTCTCCGTCAGGACATCGCCATCACCGGCGAGATCGCGCTCTCCGGCGAGGTGAAGCCCGTCGGCGGCATCCACGAGAAAGCCTTCGGTGCCCGGCGATCCGGCATGAAGGCCATGATCCTCCCCGAGAAAAACAAGAGCGACATCGACGAGGGGACAGCGGGGATCGAAATTCATCCCGTATCAAATATACAGGAAGTGTGGAGTTTAGTGACTAGGGACTAGTGACTGGGGACTGGGGACTGGAATCCCACTTTCAGACATCGCCCTTTATAAAAAATCGACGCGGAGCATCGCTCCGCCTAAGCCTTCCCCATCGGGGAAGGGGGACCGCGTCAGCGGTGGATAGGATGCTCTCATAAACGACGTACTTGAGACACTCCTTCCCGCTCTCTTTCATACCGCTTGTGCCCTATCCGCCCCTTCGGGGCACCTTCCCCTCGAAGGGAAGGCTGACGATACGAGGATACCATCCGCTCATAAAGCCTTCAGGCATCGCCCCGTTTCGTCATTCTGAACGGCGAGAAACGTCGTATGTGAGATAACGAATGCCAGAACAGCTGCGACCTGAGCCCTCGATCTCGGCGAAGCCGCCACCTCAGCCTTGAGCCCTAGTTACCAGTCAACACACTCCTCTTTTCTCCCTCCTTCCTTTGGAAGGAGGTGCCCCGAAGGGGCGGAGGTTGGCTCTCGAAGCGGTATTTTCACATGCGGGGATGCCAACCCCGCCGCGCTTCGCTCGTCTGCCCCTTCCAGAGGAAGGGGCGAGAATAATTCTTAATCGGGCATCGCCCCATATATATTCGCGGCGAAGCCGCCACCTTCATTCCTCATTCCTAATCCTTCATTCCTCATTCGAGCAATCCTTTCATCCACAATCAAAGGATGCCCCATGGGCTAACCTTGAACCCATTTTCATTTCTCTTTTTTAGAGATGAAATAAACATAAATATCGTGTTATAATAGAAAAACAATCTCATCTGATTCGTGATAAGGAGGAACCCTATGGCATTAAAAGAATTTGAATTCGGCTTTGGCAAGACCACCCAGAAAGTTGCCCTGCCGGAAGAACACATCCTCGACATCCTCGAAGGCGCCCCGACTCCGGCCTGCGACGTTAAAGCCGCTACCTTGGAATGTATGCGTCACCCGATCGGCAGCAAGCCGCTCACCGAAGTCGTTTCCAAAGGCGACAAGGTCTGCATCGTCTGCGCTGACGTCACCCGCATCTGGAACCATTCCGATCAATACGTCATCCACATCGTCAATGAACTGAACCGCGGCGGCATCCCGGATGATGACATCTGCATCCTCTTCGCGCAGGGCACCCACCGCGAACAGACCCCGGAAGAAGACATCGCTGTCGTTGGTGAAGAGCTGACCCATCGCGTGAAGCTCTACCAGCACCATTGCAAGCAGATGGACGAGCTCATCCATGTCGGCGATACCAAGAGAGGCACTCCGGTCTGGCTGAATAAGCACGCCGTCGAAGCAGATAAGATCATCGTCGTCGACGGCATCACCCCGCACCTCTTCGCAGGCTACGGCGGCGGCCGCAAGCTGATCCTCCCGGGCGTTGCCGGAGATGAGACCATCCAGATCAACCACTGCCACGCTCTCGGTGAAAAATTCGGCTCCGGCATCAATCCGAAGACCCGCTCCACCCTCCTCGATGACAACCCGGTATCTGACGACATGCAGGAAGCCTCCGACATGGTAAAACCAGCCTTCCTCGTTCACTCCGTCATCAATTCCGAAGGCCAGATCTGCCGCATGGTCGGCGGTGACCCCTACGAAGCATGGCTCGAAGGCACCAAGCTCGTCTACAAGACCCAGAAAGTCCCCTACACCGACAAAGCCGATATCGTCTTTGCCTGCGCCGGCGGCTATCCGAAAGACGTTTCCCTCTATCAGGGCAGCAAGTGCTACGATCCATCCGATGTCGTCACCAAGAAAGGCGGCGTCATCATCGCCATCATGGAAGCCTCCGACATCTATGAACCGGCCGCTTATCTCGACAGCTTCAAGTATGAAACCGAAGCCGATATGGAAAAGGCTCTTCGTGAACACTTCACCATCCCGTTCTTCGTCGCATTCAACCTCTTCTGCATGACCCACCAGTACACCATCATCCTGGTCACCAAGCCGGAGAACTTCGAAGCCATCCGGAAGACCAACCAGATCCCGGTCGCTACCGTCGAGGAAGCATGGGAGATCGCCAAGAAGAAAATGGAAGACGAAGGCAAGAAAGACTACACCATCACCGTCATGGCACACTGCGCTTCCATCGTTCCTTATAAAGACTAATAGAGATTCCTGTAAAAAGGCTATCGCTCATCAGGCGATAGCCTTTTTTTGTTGTGTTGAAAATACGTTTTTCCCCCGTTTCGTCATCCCGAGCGCAGCCGAGGGATCTTTCTTGCACGGCCGCCATATGCACGCATGCGTCCTCACTCAAACGACGCCTTGGTGCTTCCTTTTATCGCCTTTCTCTCACTCATGTTTTACCGGTCTGCAAAAAGGATCCCTCCACTTCGGCCCTCATGATACGCAAGAAAGACGGATCGGCTCACATTCTTTTTCATACCGCTGCGTAGAGTTGTGCCTCTTCGAGGCACTCTATCCTGCGCCTTCGGCGCGGGCCGTTTGGCCTCACAGGAAGGCGCCTTAATGGGC
>JAIJLI010000151.1 GCA_022722495.1 Dialister sp.
AATGCGGCGAAGCCGCTACCCTCATTCCTCATTTTCTTGAAACCCTTCACCTTATTTCAGCAGATTTCCATCCTCGAAATAATTGATCCGCATCGCGCGGCGGACTTCGTCAAGGGTCTTGGCTGCGGTATTCTCCGCTTTTTCGCAGCCAGCCTTCAGGATATCCTGGACATCCTCCAGATGGGCTTCCCAATATTCACGGCGTTCGCGGATGGGGCGGAGTGTCTCCTGCATGACGTTATTGAGGAAGCGCTTTACCTTCACGTCGCCGAGGCCGCCTCTCGTGTAGTGGTCCTTCATTTCCTGAAGGCAGCTGTACTCGGGGCAGAAGGCTCTGAAGTGTTCATCACTGCTGAATGCATCGAGGTAGGTGAAGACGGGATTTCCTTCCACATGCCCCGGGTCGTCGCGGCGCAGGTGGGTCGGGTCGGTGAACATGGACATGATCTTCGTCTCGATATCCTTCGGCGAATCAGCGAGGTAGATGCAGTTGCCGATGGACTTGCTCATCTTCGCTTTGCCGTCGGTGCCGGGCAGGCGCAGGCAGGCTTTGTTTGTGGAAAGGACGATGTCTGGTTCGACAAGGACTTCGCCGTAGATGTCATTGAATTTGCGGACGATCTCGCGTGTCTGCTCGAGCATCGGCTCCTGGTCTTCGCCGGTCGGGACATGGGTGGCCTTGAAGGCCGTGATGTCGCTCGCCTGGCTGACAGGGTAGCAGAGGAAACCGGCTGGGATGCTGGCTTCGAAATTCTTCTGCTGAATCTCCGCTTTGACCGTCGGATTTCTCTGGAGACGAGAAACGGTGACGAGGTTCATGTAGTACATGGTGAGTTCGGTGAGCTCCGGCACCATGGACTGGATGAAGATGCAGGACTTCGAGGGATCAATGCCGACAGCGAGGTAGTCGAGAGCGACCTCGCGCACATTTCTTCTGACCTTCTCCGGATTGTCCGCATTGTCCGTGAGCGCCTGCGCGTCAGCGATCATGATGTAGATGTCGTCGAATTTACCGGAGTTCTGCAGCTCGACACGCTCACGCAGGGAGCCGACGTAGTGGCCGACATGAAGGCGGCCGGTCGGGCGGTCGCCGGTAAGAATGATTTTTCTCATATGATTTCTCCTATCATAAATGGAAGATGTATAGTTATCCTTTTCATTATACTCCATATGAGAGGAAATCGGTAGGAGTGAGACTCCGCGTGTGGAAATGGGGGGCTTTTCGTTAATTCTCAAAGTAAGTGCCGGATTAGCGGCAGGGAAATGAAATAGTTTGCGATAGCCACCACAACGCCCCTCACAATGCTGCCGACAATTCCGCAATCTGTGCCATTCTTTTCGCCTTATTGCTGGTTTTATTGTATCAACACAATTATGCTGTGAAGTACGCAAAATATCGTGGTATAGTTAGCGTGCAGTAACGATTAGAACTTGCCGTTATCGTTGGCCCAGGTGGACCGATCTGCGATGGTCTCCATCACGTCCCAATGCTCGGCAATCTTACCGTTTTCCACACGCCACAGGTCATAGTAGGCAGTAGGAGTGTCGCCAAAGGTGCCTTCACTGACTGCCAGGACGAAGTTACCCTGCGCCAGAACCATATGTATATCGTCATAGATCATCTGAATGTTCTGCTCAGCCAGTGCAGCCAGTGCCTCATTCAAACCGGAAACACCGTCGGCAATGCCGGTATTGTGCTGAATGTAAGCGTCACCGTCGAAGTAATCAGGAGCCTTATACAGATTGTTGCCTTGCATTACATCGTACAGGAAGCGCTCAACTAGTTTGCGGTTTTCCTCCGTCTTGTCCAGATCGGTGATTGCTATAGTACCGTCGGTCTGGGTGCGACCGGAAGGATTGGGAGCAGCCAGTGCAGCCAGATTATCCCAGTGCTCAGCAATCTTGCCGCTGTCATCGAAACGGAAAATGTCGAAGGCCACCTGCTCACCGGCACCGGCAAAGTTATATATGGTCTGAAGGAACACCTTGTCACCATCAGCAAAGGAGCGGATGGTGTTTACCGTGGTCTTGACCGGCGCAGAGGCCAGATAAGCAACGGAGCCGACAAAGGTATCAAGGCCAGTGCCATAGGCGAGATTGTGCTGAATATAGCCCTCTGCCAACAGGCTGGCTGCCTTTTCGGTATCACCGGTGGCGAAGGTGTTGATGAGTTCGATCGCTTTCTGAATGTTTGTCATTTTAGATTTCTCCTTTGGAACTTACTTTGAGCCTTGGATCGGCCGTTCTCCTTAGCTCTTGTCTGTAGGATACACAGCCTTGTTTCTATTGTAAAGTAAGCACAATATTGTACTGTAGTTACCTTTCAGAAACTATTGTACAGTTACCAAAAGGAAACGATTGTGTAATTACAAGGATTTTTCAGTGATTTTGTAAATTCAAAAATTTTTTGCGATAGGCATACAGGACACCATACTTGACCGCACAACAGGAGGTATGGTATGGTTTTAGTGTAACTTACCAACGGAAACCATTGTCGGAGGTATTCCTAATGAGTGAACAAACGAATGCAAAACCTTTGCCCGCCTGCCCGGTGGAAACTACATTAACCCTGATCGGCAACAAGTGGAAAGTGCTGATCCTTCGAGAGCTGCTCCCTGGAACAAAACGCTTTGGGGAGTTAAAAAAATCCATTGGCAGTGTGTCCCAGAAGGTGCTGACCGCACAGCTTCGAGATATGGAGGGAAACGGGCTGTTAAGCCGCAAGGTCTATGCAGAGGTACCGCCCCGTGTAGAGTACACACTCACTGATCTGGGCTACAGCTTGAAGCCTATTTTGGACGCCATGTGGAATTGGGGCGAAGAATACAAGGCCAAACAATAAAAAAACCGAAGCAACACCCTGAATGATAGAATCCCCCTAAAGCAGACAAGGTCAATCACCAAACTGCTTTAGGGGGATTTTTAATGGTCAAAAGGAAACATGCAGGAAATTGAGTTGCCGGATTTCATCGTCTCGATCTGGAATCCGGTCATTATTTCTTTGCGCTTTCTTCCAACTCCAGCATATACCTATCAAAGTCGGACATAAACAATCTGTCCTGAATCACACGGTATTTTTCAAATTCTGTCTCAGCATGAAGCTTTGCAATTTCTGCGGACACCTTGCCTGCGTCCTGTAAAATGCCATAATCAAACATTTCAATGAAGCTGTTGAGCCTCATTTCCCAGTCCTGCATCGTAAGCGGGATATGGCGTAAGGTCATGTTTTCAGCAAAATCCAGATATGCCGTCACCATACGATTCAGCTGCTTCATTTCATCCTGACTCAGATAATTCTTCGCAACAGTGACATCGCTCTTCTTGATCTTTCCTTCCGGCGCATCTGCCCAGGTGGTTAATCCCATGTGCTCTTTCGTGTGATCCGCTCTTTCCACGATCAGCTCAGCTGCCGTATGTCCATGCACTGCGTAATGCATCTTATTCTGGACGGTCGCATAAAATCTTCTTGTCGTTGCAGCATTTTTATCATAATCAATGGCCGTCGCATACAGGTCAGTGATCTTCTGATAAAACTTTCTTTCGCTGGCACGGATCTCACGGATGCGCTCTAACTGCTCGTCGAAATACTTCTCTGTCAGATACGTTCCACGTTTCAGCCGTTCATCATCCATCACCCAGCCTTTGATGGTGTAATCCTTGGCAATCTGATTGACCCATTTACGAAACTGTACGGCACGTTCAGAATTGACTTTAAAGCCTACGGCAATGATCATTTCCAAGGAATAGTGATTTGTATTGTAACTTTTTCCATCAGGAGCAGTTATTCGAAATTTTCGAATAACTGGCTCTTCCTGTAGCTCACTATCCTCGAATATCTTTTTTATATGATAATTGATTGTATTGGTACCAACATCATACAATGTGGCCATCATCTTCTGTGTCAGCCATATATTTTCATCCTCATAGCGCATCTCAATGCTGCCCTGCTGATCACCTACAGAGGCAACATAGGTCAGGTATTCTGCTGCACTGGAACGGATGGTGATTTCGTCTTTTTTCTTTTTCAAATAGGAGGCCTCCTTTAACGTTCCAAAATCATTATTCTGCCTGACCGATATCGGCTGTATTTTTATCTGCCATTTTGGGGCGATTCCGTTTTTCTCAGTCGATCTAAAAAGCAGATATGTTTCCCTATAAGAAAACCGGGCTTTTCATAAGGCTTCTCTGATGATGATTACCTCACAAAAAGCCCGGACATACACCGACTTTCGGTACTTAGTTTTCTTTTCTTGTCAGCAGAGCCACGGTCTCGACGTGCATGGTCTGCGGAAACATGTCGACGGGCGTGACTTCCTTCACGGTATAGCCAAGTCCGGCGAGGATCTTCGCATCGCGGGCGAAGGTGGCTGCGTTGCAGGAGACGTAGACGATGCGTGAGGGCTGCATGCCGGTCGCAGCGGATAGGACGGTCTCGCTGCAACCGGCGCGGACGGGGTCCATGACGATGACGTCGGGGCGAAGGCCTTCTTGGTAGAGCTTTGGCATGAATTCTCCGGCATCAGCGGCGTAGAATTCGGCGTTTTCGATGTGGTTGAAGGCGGCGTTTTTCTTCGCGTCTTCGATGGCTTCTTTCACGATCTCGATGCCGATGACGCGGCCGGCTTTTTGGGCGAGGCAGAGGGAGATGGTGCCTGTCCCGCAGTAGGCGTCGATCACGGTCTCTCCGCCGTGGAGGTCGGCATAGGCGAGGGCTTTTTCATAGAGGAGCTCGGCCTGCGGTTTGTGTACCTGAAAGAAGGAGAAGGGGGAGACTTCGAAGGCGAGGCCGCAAAGGGAAGAGGTCAGGGCCTTTTTGCCCCAAAGGTGATGGATCTCTTTTCCGAGGATGGCATTGCCTTTATGGCTTTGGACATTGTGATAGATGGAGACGACTTCGGGGAGGAGTTTTCTCATTTCGGAGATCCAGAGGTCGGCGAGCGGGAGCTTTCCCGAAGCAGTCACGATGACGGCCATGACTTCGCCGTGATCGCCGACGCGTCCCATGATGTGGCGGACGCTGCCGCGGCCTGTTTTTTCGTTGTAGCCGGTGAGCTGATGGCGTGTCATGAAGCCTTGTGCAAAGCGCAGCAGACGGTTGTTTTCTTCTTCCTGAATGGCGCAGCTCGCGATCGGGATGACCTGATGGCTGCCCTGCCGGTAGTAGCCCAGGACGGGGCCGCTCGTCACCTGACTGACGGGGACGGCCATTTTGTTACGGTAGTTCCATGGGCGGGAGGCGCCGGCGATGGGGCGGACAAGGCTCTCTTCGCAGCCGCCGATGCGCACCATCACGTCTTTCACGCGCCGCTCTTTCACGGCAAGCTGGCCTTCATAGGTGAGGTGGGAGATCTGACAACCGCCGCAGGTGTGGCAGACCGGACAGGCGGGCGTGGTGCGATGCGTGGAGGCTGTCTCGATGGAGATGAGCCGCCCTGTGGCGTAGGATTTCTTCGCGGTCACGATCATGGCCTGTATGGTCTCGCCGGGGAGAGCACCGGGGACGAAGACGGTGAAGTCATCGACAGCTCCGATGCCTTCGCCGTGGATGCCAAGGTCGCGGATGGTGAGGGTGTATGTTTCGTTTGGTTTGACGGGAATGTTTTTCTTAGACATAGAATGCTCCGAGGGGGGTGAGGGTTAGCCCGTGGGGCGGCTCGTCCACTGATTGTGGATGAAAGCTTTGCTCGCCAGTTAGGAGTGAGGAGTTAGGAGTGAGGAGTGCTGGTGCGGCGCATAAAAATATGGAAGCACCGCAGAGTATA
>JAIJLI010000152.1 GCA_022722495.1 Dialister sp.
TTTGTTATAATATCCATGAGGAAAGCCCTTTCTTTGTTTTATTTGTCCACGGAAATTATAACATTTCCACTCAAAGGGAGGCTTTCCTCTTTTATTGTTTCTGGAAAATTCCCCTACCGAGTAAAATTTTACACTAAGCGCGACGGAGGAGAAGAATGGAGCGAAGGGGCAGCTCATGCATGCCGGCAGATCCAGAAGTCATATAGACCGGGGATGTGAAGCTCGTTGATCTTATTTGCCTTTTTGAAGGCGACAAGGTAGGGATCTCGGCTTTTGTCCTGCGTAATCAAGATCACATTGTCCTTCCGCAGAAGGTCTTCTTCTGCAATGAACGGCATGACATTCTTCGCATTCCAAGAGAGGGTGCCGGGGCGCATGGCATTGATTTTGAGAGCAGGTTCGGCGCGGTAGATCGTTTGCCCGCTGTAGAAGACCGTGGAGGTGCGATAGTCATGCAGGAAGGCGATGGTCATGCCTGTGGTGTTCATCCGGGCGAGAGCCTGCCCGGCTTCCTTCCCGGAGCGATGGAGCATGATGCCGGGGGCGATGAAAAGAGTAAGGAGCGTGTAGATGGCGATGGCTGCGCTACCGATCCTTTCAAAGCGACATGTGAGGTCTTGGTAGAGAACGGCTGTCAGTATCGCAAGGGCGAAGAGTCCCGGGAACGTGTAGGTGGTGTACTTGGTGGCAATGAGTGTAAAGAAAAGATTGACGACGAGGAAATAGATCAGGAGCAGCTGTGTCACATTCGATGCGTTTCTGAAGTCCAGCGCACCGGATCTCCATTTTTTTGCGAGACTGTAGGGGATTGAGAAGCTCCAGGGAGCAAAGCCGATGAAATAAATGATGAGGTAGAAGTACCATTTATTCTTGCTCGGATGTTCCGAGACGGTAGCACGAAGGAAATTGTGGACACCGAGGAAATTCAGTAGAAAATCAGAGCCGTGGAGGTAGCACATGGTGCCGTACCATGCGCCGGTGATCACGGCGAAGAGGGTGAAGCCGGAGAAGAGATGGACGTGCTTCATTTCTTTGAGGTCTTTGTTGTAGGCGAGGAAGAGCAGGGCGGCAAGACCGGGGAGGAGAAGACCGATGGGCCCCTTGGTGAGGACGGCAAAGGCGGCGGCTATGTAGCAGAGGTAGTAGTATCTTCTGTTTTCGGCATAGCCCAGGTAGAAGAAGGCGATCGCCATGCTCATGAAGAGGAAGAGTGTCGTATCAGTGATGATGGCTTTTGAAAGGAGCCAGCATTCGACAGAGGTACCAAGGATGATGGCAGAGAGCCAGCCGATCTTTTCACTGTAGACATGGCAGGCAAACCAATAAGTGAAGAGGACGGAGGCACTGCCGAGAAGGGCGGCGGGCAGGCGGGAGGCCATTTCATTGAACCCAAAGAGCGTGTAGGAAAGCGCCAGCTCCCAGTAGTAAAAGATCGGTTTGTCGTACCAGTAGTGTCCGTAGATCTGTGGAGAGATCCAGTCGCCCGAGAGGACCATTTCCTTGGCGGTGAGAGCGTAGTTCGACTCAGCGGTGTCGGTGACGGGAAGGAGCTGGTTGCCGATGAGATAGAGAAAGAGGGAAATAAAAAGAAGCGTGAGGTAGGGGTACTTGCGAAGCGTGGTATACATAGGGCCTCCTTCAAAATAGGGAACATCTATGACTATAGCTTACTTGGGAGGCTTTACAAAAATGGTTGGAATGCTTAAAGGAAAGATAAACTGTGGAAATGCCGGTTGCCAGATGAGATGGGATTGCTTATGATGGAAAGGAATAGTTTCAGGTTTATGGTGCCATCATCGTAAGAAGGCACCGCGGAGAAGGAAGCGCATCGCAACCTGCATCTCCTCTTGGCGGGAAAGCAGACCGTCAGCTTCAGCGGGGGCAAAGAGGGCTTGGTGCGCACCCATCACAAAATCCGGAGATCCTGAGACCTCAAGGAGTTCCTATGACGATCAAGAGAAGTCTTATCCTATCGCACGTCTCCATGTGCATTCTGCCATTTTTGATGACGTTCTTTGTACTCGTGTCCTCTTTTTCCGGACTGTACCTGTATGCGAAGAGCGGGAATCATGTGATGGCGGAGAGTGGTTTCCAGTTTCAGGTCATGAGCCAGGTGGTCAGGACCTTGATCTTTCATCATATCCGGCACTCGAAGGAGTCGCTCGAGGATCACTGGGTACTGGATATTCTGGATCCGATCCAGTCGTATGTGGTGCTCTACAGGGATGGGGAAGTCACTCTGCAGTATGGAAATGATGTGTATCAGCAGATGGTAGAGGACCTCAAGCGGCAGAAGGTGCAGCAGGAGCTGGATGAGAGAGCGGTCAATGGAACGTACAGCGCAACGCGGATGGGGCAGTATTCTTTTATGGAGCGCAAGAGGATCGATGGGCATGTATACCATCTCTACATGCTCTCTCACAAGCCGGTGAACCGAAGTGATGCGGCGATCGAGGCGGCCTTTCATGCGAGCAATCGCTTCATTGTGATCTCACTGGTGATTTTTATCGGTCTGGTCTCCTATGGGCTGTCGCGATTCATCGTTCGGCGGATCCTCGCACCTTTGCAGGAGCTGGAGCGAGGGGCCTACGAGGTGCAGCAGGGAAATCTCTCCGTCCATCTGTCTCACGAGGGGAAGGATGAATTTACACCGGCGCTGTCAGCGTTCAATCTGATGACGGAGAAGCTCTCCGCGTCGCTTCGGGAGAGGGAAGAGGATGAGGCGCGAAGGAAGGAGCTCATCGCCAGCATCTCACATGATATCCGTACGCCGCTGACGGCGATCCGCGCCTATATAGAAGGGCTTCTCGACCATGTGGCAGATACGCCGGAAAAAGAGGAGCATTATCTGCGCGTGATCGAGAAGAAATCGGAGGTCTTGGGACGTCTGATCGATCAGCTGCTGCTTCTGACGAAAATGGATCTGGGGGAGAAGGCGCTGCCGCTTGTACCGCTTGACCTTTCGACGCTGGTTACGGATTTCATCGATGAGAATCGGATCCTCTGGGAAAAGCAGGGGGCAGATTTTCGGATCGAAAGCAAAGGGGTGCACAGGATGGTGGGGAATACCCTCCTTCTAGAGCGCATCTTGGAGAATCTCATCACGAACAGTATTCGGTATAAAAAAGAAGAGACGGTGCGGATCGCTGTGACGGTGGAGGCAGCCGCTGATGAGATCCATCTCTCGATCGCTGATGATGGGACTGGCGTACCGGAGGAGTCGCTGGCCCGTCTCACGGAGGCTTTTTATCGGACGGACCTGGCGAGAAGCCATACAGATAAGGGCAGCGGGCTGGGGCTTGCCATCGTAAAGCGGGCGGTCACACTCATGCATGGTACGCTGTCTGTGGCCAATCGAACGCCGCACGGACTTCTGGTTCAGATTTCTTTTCCGAAGGAGGAAAAGTCATGACACGTATATTGATCATCGAAGATGATGAAGACATTGCTTTTATCGAGAAGGATTATCTGGAAGTCAGCGGATATCATGTGACGGTGGAGATCAATGGGATAAAGGGGCTGACGGAAGCGCTGACCGGCGAGTATGATCTGATCCTTCTGGATATCATGTTGCCGGGGATGGACGGTTTTCAGATTTGTCGAAAGCTTCGGGGCAGGCTCGATATCCCGATCATGATGGTCACGGCAAAGCGGACGGAGATCGACCAGATCCGGGGGCTGGGCTTTGGTGCTGATGATTATATCGAGAAGCCCTTCTCTCCCGGCGTGCTGGTCGCAAAAGTGAAGTCGCAGCTCTCGCAGTATGAACGGCTGAAGGGAAAGCCGAAGACAGAGCAGCGCATCACGCTCGGAGATATCTCGCTCGAGCAGGATACGCACCGTGTCTTCGTGCGTGGCGAAGAAAAGATGCTGCCGAATAAGGAATTCAAGCTGCTGGAATATCTCATGCTCCATCCGGATGTGGTGTACAGCAGAGAAACTCTTTATACGCGCATCTGGGGGATGGATTCGCTCGGCAATACGGCTACGGTCCCTGTGCATATCAATCGCATCCGTGAGGCAGTGGAGAAGGATCCAGCTCATCCGAAGCATATCCTGACCATCTGGGGCGTGGGATATAAGTTTGTGCCGTGAATATAAGGAGAGGGCAGGAGGAATGGAGGTCGAGTCTTCGCCGATGATGCGGCGGGTGATGCCTGAAGGAGCCGCACGGCACGCCGCCGATCCAAGCACTGACGCTTAGCAGCCATTCAAAAAGCACGTCATTTTCTTTCTTGAAAATGACGTGCTTTTTGCGTGCAGTCAACCCGGACAACCGGCTCACGACCATTTCTTCAGATCACGATCGGGAACAGGACACGCGCTAGGTAGATGACGCCGGTCATGGTGATGCAGGAGAGCAAGGTGCTCATCATGACGAGCTCGGTGGCGAAGTCTTCAAAATTGTGAAATTCAACGGCGTAGAGGACGGAATTGACGGCGCCGGGGACAGAGGCCATGATGAGGATGGTCTGCTTCAGGACAGGGGACAGGTGAAGTCCTGCGAGGTCAGAGACCAGAAGGAGAAGGTAGGCCAGAAGCGGAGCGATGACGAGGCGGATCGTGCAGCCGGCCCAGGCATCGATGTCTCGAAAGACGATGGTACTCCGATGGATCTGGATGCCGAGGGCAAGCATGACGATGGAGACGAGGGCATTGGCACAGTTTTCAAAGACCGGCCAGAGAAAGACCTGTGTCATGTCGAAGCCGGAGAATTTGATGGTGAAGACGGCGACGAGTGTGTAGATGACGGGCATGTGGAAGATGACGGAGATCGCATCGCGTGGTGTCAGCTTCCCTTTGCCGGCCTGATAGAGGCCCAGCGTATTCAGTGTCATATTCATCTGTACGAGGAGGATGGTGGCACAAGCGCTCGCCTGTGCGAGGTAGGGCGTCTCTCCATCGATGACGTAGGGGGCATTGCCGAAGACGAGGGCGATCAGGGCGATGCCGATGTTTCCGTTATTGGAGAACATGGTGCCGTTTTTGAGGCATTCGATCTTCCCGACGGGCATCCCGCGGAATTTCCCGTAGGACCAGGCGGCAAGGGCGATGAGGAACATCTGGACGAATGCCATCAGAAAGACGTTCAGGAGTGTCATATCGATCTCTGCGACGTAGATGCTGTAGAAGATGAAGCTCGGGAGCACGACGAAGAAGGTGAGCTTATTGAGCGAGATGACATCGAGATGGTATCTGAGATCGAGCAGGTAACCGATGGCGACGAAGACCAGAAGCGGCACGATATTATCGGAAATGATTTGCAGGAAAGCCATGTCTGCCTCCTTACATGGAAGCCGGGAAGAAGATCCGGCAGAGGAAAATCACAAGGGGAAGGGTAAGGATGGAAAGGGACATCTGCGTCATCAGGGATCTCTGAAAGATAGACTTCTGTGCGCTGGTGGTGTCGGCCATGGAGAAATCCATGGCGCAGGGGATGGCGGCAAAGAGAAGAAGGATCTCTTTTGCCAGGTCATCCATCGAAGGAAAAATGGCGAGAAGCCCCAGTGCCAGAAGCGGCGATACGAGGAGCTTCACCAGTGCGGGAAGGAGGATGTCTTTGCTGACCGTGAAGCAGTGACTGCGCCGGATTATGACGCCGGTCGTGACAGCAGTCAGCACCATGAAGGCGCCGGTGAAGTGGTGCAGCACGGGATAGAGGAAGGTGCCTTTCAGCGGGATGTCGAAGTGCGCAGCAGCAAAGGCAAGAAGCGCGCCGTAGAGGAC
>JAIJLI010000153.1 GCA_022722495.1 Dialister sp.
TTGGATTTTTATACAGAGCAAGGAATCATCTGACGCGAATAGCGAGCTATTTAAGGAAGATGATGACGAAGCTATGTATAAAAATCCATATGAAATCTGGCTCTGCTATTTAATCAGCGTTTCCCTATATCTTACTTTGTCACCTTCAAAAGGATGGCGATCATCAGCTTGGTACGTGTGAAAAGACTCTCGACATCCGCCCATTCTTCGACAGTATGGTTACGTGCACCTTCGACGCCGATGGAGCAGAGTGTCGGTACACCGGCCTGTACGGTATACGCCGCATCGGAGCCACCCCCGCAGAGCTTTGGTCCCGGGACCGGAAGACCGCTTTCTTTCGCCGCCTCTTTGGCGGCTTCCAGAAGCTGCATGGTGGCTTCTGTGCGTTCCATTTCATCGAAGCCGAAGGTGTCGGTGATCTTCGTCGTCACATCCGGCACGAAATTCTTCTCTACGATGGCATAAACCATTTTCTTCAGCTTCGGCAGGTCATCATGGCTCACATAGCGGAAGTCGCACTCCACTTTGCAGTACGCCGGTGCCGCATTGGCGACCGTGCCGCCGGTGATGGTGCCGACATTGACATTGTAGCCCTTGGACAGATCCGACAGGGCTTCGATCTCGATGATCTTGTGTGACATTTCCAGGATCGCACTTCTGCCATTCTGCGGGTCATTCCCTACGTGACAACCACGGCCGAAGGTTTCGATGATGAATCGCCAGCAGCCTCTTCTCTGTACCGTGATATCGTGATCAACGAAGCCAGTCTCAAAGTTGAAGGCACACTTGGCGCCTTTGGCTTCCTTCTTGATCACTTCCGGATTGTTCGAGAAACAGTGCGCTGGTTCTTCATCTGCTACCAGGATAACTTTGCACGGGAAATCGTATCCTGCATCATACAGTGCTTCCAGCGAGGAGATCGCAATGGTATCCCCGCCCTTCATATCAAGAACGCCCGGTCCATAGGCCTTGCCGTCTTTGATCGTGAATGGACGCTTCTCTACTTCTCCTTTGTAGAAAACGGTATCCATGTGTCCCATCAGAATGACATACGGCTTCGAGAGGTCTCCCCTTTCACCAATGATGGTGTCCCCACATTTTTCAAATGAATAGCGACGAATGGAAAACCCCATCTTTTCCAGACGCGATGCACAGAGATTTCCGATCTCCATGCCCCCTTCCTTTACACCGATGCCGGAGTCGATGGAAACCATCTCTCTCCACAAATCGACCATCTCATCCCGGTGGGCATCCACCCATGCAAATGCTTTTTCTTTTGTATCCATATGTTTGACTTCCTTTGTGTATAAGTTTGAAGGTTAAGGAAACGCTGATTCAATCACAGGATCAGATTTCATATGGATTTTTATACATAGCGTCGTCGACATCCTCCTTAAATAGCTCGCTATTCGCGTCAAATGTCTCCTCGCTCTGTAAAAAAAATCCAAGAATGAAATCCGATAACGATTTAATCAGTGTTTCCTTAGAATCTGGATCGGCCCATAGAGCGTGCCGTCCCTTGCTCTCCGGTCACGCCCCTTCGCCAGTCGTGCCTGCTTCCTGATCACCGATCACTTTTATTTCCCAAATTCCCACTTTTCAAGGGTATGTCGTTCGACGACGTCCTGATTCAGTTCAAAACCAGTCCCCGGAAGATCCGGCAGCTGGATCTTCGCGTGAGAATCAATATAAGTGGATGGTGTCACGATGTCATCGGCATAGTAGCGATCGCTTCCCGGGATATCATTCGGATATTTGTAGTACGGAAGTGTCGCGACCGCCATGTTGTGACCTCTTGCGACACCGTCATCCACCATACCGCCGCACCAGGAGAAGACGCCGCGTTCGCCGGCAAATTGCTGGATGCGGCGCGCTTCCGTCAGACCACCGACACGTGCGACTTTGATATTGATGATCTTGCAGCTGCCAAGCTCGATCGCGCGTCTGGCATCATCGACGCTGTCGATACTTTCATCGAGACAGACCGGTGTCTGGATCGCCTGCTGCAGATGGCGGTGATCGACGATGTCATCCGATGCAAGCGGCTGCTCGATCATGAGAAGCCCCAGCTCATCCATTTCCTTGAAGAGATCGATATCATCCAAGGTATAGGCAGAGTTCGCATCGACCATCAGCATGATGTCGCCATATTCCTTGCGGACGGCGCGGAGATAATTGATATCATAGCCCGGTTTGATCTTGCACTTCACGCGGCGGTAGCCCTGTGCCATGTATTTCTCGATGGTGTGAAGCAACTTGTCAGGCGTATCTTCGATGCCAAGCGATACGCCCGCTTCGATCTCATCTCTGACACCGCCCAGTGCTTTGTATTCCGGGATGCCAAGCTCTTTGGAGTAAAGTTCCCACAGCGCGCAGTCGACGGACGCACGAGCCATACGGTTTCTGCGGATCCAGCCGGTGTGATCGAAGAACCATTCCGGATCCTTGAAGTCTCCCGCCTCGAAGAGGGATGGGATCAGGTATTCTTTGATCACGAAGAGCGCACCCATGGTGGTTTCTTCGTTGTACCAGGGACGCATGAAGGCGGAGCAGGCACCATAGCCCACATTTCCATCACTGTCATGCAACTCTACGATGGAGAAATCTTTCGTCGTAGAAAGGCCGAAGCTGGTGCGGAAGCCCACCTTGAAGTCCAGGCTCATACGTCTTACGACCGCTTTTGTAATTTTCATCATATTCTCCTTTGTATCTTCACTTATAAAGAAATAACAGGTTTGAGGTTTCATCCCCCGAAGAGATAGCCTCACCCCCAGTCACTCTCACTTTTCCAGATCCAGCATATCTTCCTTACGGGTCGGGATGAGAAGCGCGCTGATGGCACAGAGTGCAGCGACACCCATCAGATAGTAGAATACGGCATTGAAGGAGCCATTGAAGGCATAGACCAAGTAGCCCATGATGATCGGCGAGATGAAGCCGGCTACCTGACCACCCATGTTGATCAGTGTCGAAGCACTGCCGGCAATGGAGCCGGTGACGATCTTGAGGACGATGGCCACAGCCGTCCCCAGAATGCAGGCTTTGAAGAAGTACACGCCGCACTGGAAGATGACGACCCACATGATCGTTTCTGCATTGTACATGAAGTACAGGAAGATCGCCGTCAAAACAGCACAGATGACGATCATCCAGTTTTCCTTCTTATCAAAGTACTTGTTCATGACCCAGCCGCAGACGGCGGTGGACAGGAAGGAAGCAATGAAGGGGATCGGTGTGAGATAGCCGACTGCTTTGAGGTTGATGCCGCGCTCTGCGATGAGGTAGGTCGGCATCCAGGCATCGAGGCCTTTATTGATGCAGGAAATACAGAATGCGCAAAGGATGAGTTTCCAGATCAGGGAGAACTTCAGGAGGTGCAGGAAGTATTTATTCTTCTTGCTCTTATCCTCTTTGGTTTCTTCCTGCGGCTTGGTCTGCTTCACAAAGAGTGCATAGAAGAATACATAGACAAGACCGACGATACCAAGGATCTGGAACATGCCTCTCCATCCGAACCAGAGAATCAGCGGCACGATGACGACCGGTGCCAGTGCAGAGCCGATATAGTTCGAAGAAAGGATCCCCGTGGTAAAGGCAGGACGCAGCTCACGCGGGAAGTATTCGGCGATCGCGCGGTAGCAGGATCCGGCATACGGTCCTTCGCAAAGACCGAAGACGAACCGGAGGAAAAGCAGGCCCGCCAGAGTCGATGCATGCCCTGTCGTGAAGGTGAAGATGGACCATAGCGTCAGCGCGACAAGGATGACCGTTTTCGATCCGAAATGGTCTGACAGCCAGCCCCCCGGGATCTGCATGATCGAGTAGCCGATGAAGAAGGCCGAAATGACGACACCCATTTCCGTCGGTGCCAGATTGAAATCCTTAGAAACAGATGGCAGTGCGAGTCCGATCGCACTGCGGTCGATATAGGATATACAGAATCCTATATACAGAAAGAAAAATACCACATACCTGTTTTCGCTTTGCAGCTTTTTCAGAAAGCCCATAGAAAACCTCCCCCTACCCTCTTGGGTAATAAAAAAGCTCCATGAAAAGACGGCATTATCCGTCCATTCATAGAGACTCCCTCGCCCCGCGGAACTCTCACAGATCCGCTATTTACTTTTACTTGGCTTACGCTTATCATAAGAAAATACAAGTGTCCTTAATAGACCCTTATCATGACCGTAATTCAGCGTTTTTTAATAAACCACACGCTTCACGCCTCAGTACACAGAAAGGAGTCCCCCATGCTGCGCATTGGCATCGTCGTCCCCTCTGAGATCATGCCTGACATTCTTTCCTTCATTTCGAAGGAATTCTCTGACATTGCCCCTGTCCCCTTCCCCTATCATTCCATCGTCGATATCCCGGAGCTCATCACAGGGAGGCAGAGTCAGGTAGATACTTTCCTCTTCCTTGGAAATACGGCCCGCCACTATGCGGAAAAATCCATTCCTCACAATACGGAATGGGTCACTATCCCCCGCTCCACCTCTGCGCTGCTTCGCCTTCTCTTCCGCGCAGAGGTCGCCGGCTATCCGATGAAAGTCGCGACAGACATGGATCATGTGGACTATTTCCAGCTCGCCTTTCATGAGATCGGCTATGCGGCAGAAGATACGCATGTCGAGGTCATCCCCTTTTTTCCCTACAATGAAGGGCTTCTCATCAAGGATGCCAATAAAATGGAAAAGCTCTACCGCGAGAAGAAGGTCGCCTTCTGCATCACCATCTTCTACAAGGTGCGCGATATATTGAAAGAACGGGGAGTCCCTGTCTACATTCTTCAGCCCTCCTACGATGACATTCGGAATGGTCTGCAGCGCAGCATCCTTACGCATGAGCTGAACAGCAGAGAAGAGAGCCAGATGGCCGCCATGGCGATCCACATCGACCTACCGCAGGAGACCATCTCCGCACAGAATGAATTCCAGCTCTCCATGGAACAGGCACGCATCACTCACGAGATCCAGTGCTTCGCCCACGCCCTTCACGCTGCCTGCATCGAGCGACCGACCTACGACTATGTGCTTTTCCTCTCCAGTCGCCTGCTCGAAGCGGCAACCAATGAGTACCAGCACTTCCCGCTGCTAGAGACCATCTCCTCCTCCACCGCATTCACCATTTCGGTCGGCATCGGCTACAGTGCCATGGCAGATGATGCCCGCTACAAAGCGGAGATCGCCATGCGCCATGCGAGCCGTGCAGGCGGCAATCAGGCCTATCTCATCAGTCAGAATCTCACGACCCCCGTCCCCATGTCCAAAAGCAGCCTTGATGCACAGATCGCGGGCGATCGTCCCATCGATGAGCAGTTCCTGTACCTATCACGGAAATCCGGCGTGAGCCTGCGTATCATCACGCTCCTTTACCATGCCTGCCGGAACCTTGGGAAGCAGCGCTTCACCTCATCCGAGTTGGCCGACTTTCTGGGCGTCACCCCGCGCACGGTGAACCGCATCCTCGCCAAGCTCATCGACCACCACCTTGCTCAGGACGTCAGCCGCTCCTTCACAGGGAAAAGCGGGCGCCCCAGCCGCGTCATCGAGCTCCTCTTCGAGACGAAAAAGAGGAAGAAGTAACTAGTGGCTAGGGATTAGGGATTAGGGGCGCGCCACTCATATAGCGCCCCCCATTATATGAAAAATAGTTTGTCCATCATACAGGAAGCTCCGCGGCGCTTCCTCATTTTATGCGCCGTACCTT
>JAIJLI010000154.1 GCA_022722495.1 Dialister sp.
GACGGTACTTGGGGAGCGGATAGGTTCACAAGGGTGGTGTGCCACCTTTTTTAGAAGAGGGGATTCTCGTATCGCAGCCTTCCCCTCTAGGGGAAGGTGTCCCGTAGGGGCGGATAGGGCACAGGCGGCATGAAAGACAGATGAGGAAAGCGGAGAAGTGTGCGGCATATGTGGGGAAGCGTGAGTCCCTGACCGCGAATGACAACGATGTAATCAGTGCTTCCTTAAAAATCACTCGCGCCCCTTCCTCTGGAAGGGGCAGACGAGTGAAGCGAGGCGGGGTTGGCTTTCCTGAATGTGGGAGTACCGTTACATGCGGCGTGTATCGTCATAGGTATAGTTGCGGCGAAGCCGCCACGAGAGCCCTGAACCTTGAACCTTGAACCTTGAACCAAATGAAAGCAAAGAAAAAAGGGGCTGTGAAGAAATGAGGACTCATTTCTTCACAGCTCCTTTTTTATGGGGGAATGGATCTTTGGGGGAAGGGGACGGTCTCTTTCTCCTCATCGTATCCATGCTTCGAGCTTCTTCAAAAGACCTTTGCAGGCTTTTTCCTCCTCTTCATACGCATCTTCGAAGGCAGCGCCCTTGTGCGGGTTCGGGATATCGGCTTCTTTTCCGGCGTATTCGGAGAGGAGATGGATCTTCTCATCGACATCGCCGCCCATGGTATTGAAGATGTCGGGATTGTTCTTATCATTCATGAGGAGGATGAAGTCGTAGTCATCATAGGTCTTCCAGGCGATGGGGAAGGTCTTTTTCATCGTATAGGGGATGCCGTGGGCAGAGAGCGTCTCCTGCGCCGCCTTGGAAAGGGGGGCGCCTTCTTTGGCAAATGAGGCGGCAGCGACGGAGAGTGAGTCTGTCAGACCGGCCTTCTGAATGAGATGGTCCATAATGCATTGAGCCATCGGCGGTTCATTATTTCCTGTGTGCGAGATAAAGAGAAGACGGATCATGATGGGACTCCTTTCGGGGGAAAAGTGACTAGGGACTAGTATTGCGTTTCCTTATCCTTATTATATCTTTCGAATGTAAATAAACGGTAAAACGGATTTCCTAATCCCTAATCCCTAGTCTCTGGTCACAGTTACTCATCTTCCACAGTGAAGTACGCTTCGAAGCGTACTATACCGTCCTCCTGCGTGAAATTTTTATAGGCGTTGTGGGCATCTAGGAAGCGGGCGATGGAGACCATGCCGAAGCCATGCCCTTCCTTGTCTGCCTTGGGGTAGCCATTCTCATCAAAGCGGATGGGCGTGTCGTATTGGTTCACGACGGAGAGTGCGATCTGATTTCCCTTCATAAGGAGCGTGAGGTCGATGGTGCGTTTCTCTTTAGGCATGGCAGCGGAGGCTTGGATGGCATTTTCGAGAAGGTTCGCAAGTACGTAGGCGAGCGAGCTTTCGATGGAGGGAAGGCTTTGCGGGAAAGATATTTTGTGGCTGGTGCGGATGGAGAGTTCTTTCGCTTTTTCGAAATAGATAGAGATGATGGCATTGATGATCGGATTCAGGCAGTAGGGGTGGGTGGCGGTGCGCTCTAAGTCTTCGTGAGAGCTTTCCAAAAGTGCAAGGGCTTCTTCTGTCTGTCCTTGCTGCAGGAGTCCGTGGAGTGCAAGGATCCTGTGTCGCAGGTCGTGCCGGAAGAGGGACAATTCTTTCCCATTATCCTGCAGGATCTGGGCATAGGATTGGAGGAAAGAAATCGATTTCTCCATCAGGTGGTTTGCACTCTGGATATTCGTCAAATTCTCGAAGTCTTTCTTTTCCAGAATGACGTAGCGGTCGAAGGCGATGAAGAAAATGGTGAGGATGAGCCAGACAAAGAGTTTATCGATAGACCAAAGCTCGCCCAAAAGGCTGGTTGGTGTGGCGGCTGTGACAAGGATCATCGGGATGGCCGCTATGTAGTAGGAGTAAGACTTTTCATTCATGAAACGCTTCGAGGGCAGCATGGGAGAAAAGACGCGGTAGGCACCGGGAAGCGTCATCGCAAAGAAGAAGTCATAGACGAGGAGATGCTCGATCAGGAAATTCTCCGCGGGGATATCTGGGAATACGAGGAGAATAAAGATGGCGGAGATACCATGGAGAGCAAACATGTAGATGCCCTGCATGCCGAGGACGAAAATCTGTGCGGCTTTGGCGATGGGAAAGATGAAAAGCATCGAGAGAAAGAAGGGAATCCAGCCGAGCGCAAGACAGCACTTGTAAGTGAAGACATTGAGGCTGAGCTGGTTTACGAGGAGGGCCATCCAGCTCATATTGAAGAGCAGTACGAGACAGTCCGTGTAAAAAAGGCGGCGTTTCGCCTTGGCGTCCATGATGCCCGCAAAGGGCATGTAGCGTACATAGGCTCCGCCCGTCTGAAGGATGGCGATGGCAGAGACCAGAAGAATGATGTCGATCATGGGTTTGCTCCTTATGAAATGAGTGCCTGACGTTTTTCGGGGGCGTGCTGCCTCTTGATTGCATGAGAAAGAGGCCCAGTGGGTGCTATAGGTTCAATGGGTTCAGCGGGTCCGGTTGGCGGCTTTGCCGCCAGTCAAGAGAAGCGATGACAGAAGGTCTTATGAGATGACGGTATTCTCGTATCGCCAGCCTTCCCGTTTCCGTGTTTCGTACATACCTTCTTGGTTGTGAATGACAAGGATTTCTCGCCTCGCTCGAAATGACAGCGAAAGAGAGTCACCAGTCACTATCTCCCAAGCCTTATCTCGACAGTAGAAACTGCATGTACTGCTGCTTGACTTCCTTCTTTTTCCGGCGGCTGATAGGGAGAGACAGATCTCCTTTCAATAGGAAGGTATCCTCCTTCATGGCGGTGACGGCATTCATATTGAGAATGAGGCGATGGTAGGACTCGAGGAAGCGCTCATCGGTAAGGAGAATGTCTGATAGCTCCTGATAGCTCATCGCTGCCTTAAGAGGGGGGCGGCCCTCGAGGTGGAGTATGGCGTTGCGGCTGCCCTGGCAGTCCATGTAGAGAATGTGGCTGTAGGGGACGGAGAGGTATTCGCCGCCGGCGAGCTTTACGGTGAGCGTCTTTGCGGCGAGCGCATCCTCCGGGAGGAGGCGCGTCAGAAGGGTCTCGAGCTGCGGCGCATTTTCAAGGAGCGGCTTTAGTACGTAGCCGGAGGCGAAGACGTTGTAGCTTTCGAGTGCGTGGTCGCGGCTGGTGGTGAGGAAGATGATCCATGCGTCCTCATCGATGGCGCGGATCTCTTCGGCTACCTGCATGCCGGTCATGCGGGGCATGTAGATGTCAAGGAGGATGAGGTCGTAGTCTCCCTTCTTAAATTCATCCAGAAAAGATGGGCCGCTGGTGTAGGCTGTGATGGTGTAGTCGATGGGCGTCTGTCCTGCCCTTTTCTGAAAATAATGCGAGAGGCACATCCGGATCTCTTTGAGGTCGGTTGGATTGTCATCGACCGTTGCAATGCGTAACATAAAAAGCTCCCCTTTCCTTTTATTACTTACATCTATTATAAAGGAAAGGGGAGTGCGTGTGAATGAAAAATGAGGGATGGTGGTAGCGGCTTCGCCGAGATCGATGAAGAGGTCGCAGCGGTTCTGGCATTCGTTACCTCACATACGACGTTTCTCACCGCTCAGAATGACGAAACGGGGTGATGTTCGAAGGTCTCTTGAGCGCAGGTTTACCCCGTATCGTCAGCCTTCCCCTCTAGGGGAAGGTGCCCCGCAGGGGCGGATAGGGCACAGGCGGTATGAAAGACAGATGAGGAAAGCGGAGAAGTGCGCGGCACATGTGGGGGGAGCGTGAGTCCCTGATCGCGATGGAAAGGATTTCTCGCTTTGCTCGAAATGACAATGAGAGAGAGCCGCCAGTCATCAGTCACCCGTCCATGGTCCCGCGTTCCGGTCAGGCACACAAAAGGCCCGTCGGGGCATTTCCATTTTTGGGAAGATGGTCCGACGGGCCTTTCATAGCGCATAGCCAGCGGCTATCAGAATGCCGGAACGAGGCCGTCGCTGAAGTTGTCATTGATGTATTTCTTGACGTCTTCAGACTGGAAGATCTTGACGAATTTCTGGTAGGTCGGGTTCTCTTTATCCTGCTCGCGGGCTGCGATGATATTGACATAAGGCGAGGTATTGTCTTCGGTCGCGAGGGCGGTCTTCGTGTCGAGGCTGGCAGCCTTTGCGTAGCCGGCATTGATGACAGAGATCGCTACGTCATCCAAAGAACGCGGGAGCTGCGGCGCTTCGAGCTCGAGGATCTCGAGGTGCTTCGGATTTTCTGCGATGTCACCGACGACAGCCTTGGTCGGATCGGTGCCTTCCTTCAGCTTGAGGAGACCTTTCTTATCGAGCAGGAGGAGCGCACGGCCGCCGTTGGACGGGTCGTTCGGGATGGAGACCTTGGCACCGTCCGGCACATCCTTCAGGTCTTTGTACTTGTTGGAGTAGATGCGCAGCGGAGCGAGGTAGGTGTTGCCGATGGAGATCAGCTTCGTGCCGTTCTTTTCATTGTAGGCTTCGAGGTACGGGCCGTGCTGGTAGGAGTTCAGGTCGATCTCGCCGGCAGCAAGGGCGGCATCCGGGGTGACATAGTCACCGAAGGTCTTGAGGTTCACCTTGAGCCCTTCTTTTTCTGCTTTCTTTGCGACGAAGTCCATGACCTGTTCCGAATAGCCGGAAGTGATGCCGACGGTGATCTCTTTCTTATCAGCCGGTGCTTTGGCTTCTTTCTTCTGGTCGCCGCAGCCGGCGATAGCGCTTGCAGCGACGAGGGCTGCGAGGGACAGTGCGATTGCTTTTGTCAGTTTCATAGTGAATTCCTCCTTGATAGGAAATGTGGGGCAATAAAAAAATCCCGCTCCCTGAAAGGGACGAGATACTTCGTGTTACCACCCAATTTTATGTCCGAATCACTTCGGGACACCTTATGAGGTACGACGGCCGTAGCCTGGATACCTTGTCTCTATATCGGGAGATCCCGGGCTGCTTCATCATTCAGCATGCCAGGCTCAGAGGCCATCTTCCATGGATTCGTCTGCGCTCCTTCTCACCGGGTGGAGCTCTCTTTGCCAGCGTCCTTCATGTACTCTTCTCTTCACTGCCTTTATGAAGTTGAAACTACTATACACTTTCGGGGATGGGAAGTCAAGAGAAAATTTTCAGGGGGGAAGGGATTTGAATGAGGAATGAGGAATGAGGAATGAAGGTGGCGGCTTCGCCGCGAATATATGGAGCGATGCCCGCAGATGTCATGTAAAAGCGAAGCATCATTTTTCTTGCCTGTGACTTTGTCCATCTTAACCTTACCCTCGTCTCCGCTCGGGATGACGAAATGCACCACACCACCCCCCCCGCCCTACCTATAGAACCTGCTAAAACTCTTTCGCAAATCATCAAAGGGCAGCACGCCCCGGGGGCTTAATGCTATTAAGTTAAGGAAATTGTTAGCTACGTAACGTCTTGCTTCCCTCTTTGGGGGAAGTGCCGAAGGCAATATGTGCAAGTGAACTGGATTTTTAGGAGCGTAGCGACGCTAAAATCCAGTGAGACGCCATTTCGAGCGCAGCGAGATGGGGCATGCCAGCGGTATAGCGTGCTATGTTGAATAGTCCGATGCTATCGATATTCCAACATTTTCATGCAATACCGCTACGTAGCCCCCTCAGCCCTTCGGGCAGCTCCCCCGATGGGGAGCCAAGAACGTTCTGCCGCTTA
>JAIJLI010000155.1 GCA_022722495.1 Dialister sp.
GGGACACTCTGTCCAGCGCTTATTTTGCACTGCCTATGCAGTGTACACTGTATGTCTAAAGATTACCCCCTCTGTGTCCAATTTTAGTTTACCACTTCAGCAGTCCCTTCCAAGGGAAGGAGCTCGCGTGGACACTCCCTCCTTCCTATGGAAGGAGGTGCCCCGAAGGGGCGGAGGTTGGATGGGGGGAAGCAGGATGAAAAAAGATCGAGGGGAGATCGTCTCAAGTGCGTCGTTTACGAGAGCACCGCTATCCCCATATCGTTAGAGCGAATACATGCATGTGTGAAAAAATAATACCCTCGACAAAGCCTTCCCCGCGTGGGGAAGGTGGCGAGCAAAGCGAGCCGGATAGGGTACTAGCGGAATGAAAGAGAGTGGGGATATGCGTTTCAAGCAGGCGATTGACGGCAGCAAGCGAACGCCGATTTTTTTTAAGAGTGATGCCCGAAAGCAGCATGGAAGACACAAGTCAATAAAGGCTCCCTATCTCTGACCACTGATTCGATCCTGACCACTGAACCCCTTCTCTCCTGTGCTATAATGAAACTATCAGCCAATACATACGAAAGGACGACTTCTAATGACGATACAGACGAAAAGAAAATGGATCCTGCTTCTCGCAGTCCTGCTCCTGGCAGCGGCGCTCTCGGTGGGCAGCACATCCCTTTGGAAAGCAGAAAAGGAAAAGCGTGGAGAGGGCTATGTAGCCGTCGTGCGCATCGACGGCGCGATCTACGGCGGACCGGAGACGGACTCGATGCTGAGTGGCTCTTCCGGCTCCTCCTCCGAGGAGATCATGCGAGAGCTTCAGGAAGCCAGAAAGGATCCGCAGGCAAAAGCTATCCTGATCCGCATCAACAGCCCGGGCGGCTCGACAGGAGCGACCCAGGAGATCGCAGAAGAAATGGATAAGATCCGCAGCAGCAAGAAGCCCATCGTGATCTCCATGGGTGATATGTGCGCCTCGGCAGGCTACTGGCTGGCGAGCAAGGGGAATTACATTTTCGCCTCTCCGGCCACCATGACGGGCAGCATCGGCGTCTATATGGACTATACCAATATCGAAGACCTGATGGATAAGGTCGGCGTCAAGAATGATAAGATCAAGAGCGGCGCGCACAAGGATATCCTCTCCATGTACCGCCCGATGACAGGCGAAGAGCGCGAGATGCTGCAGACCATGGTCGATGACATTTACCACCAGTTCGTCCAAACCGTGGCGGACGGACGCCATATGGATGAAGAGAAAGTAAAGAGCATCGCCGATGGGCGCATCCTGACCGGCCGCCAGGCACAGGATCTTGGCCTTGTCGATGCCATGGGCAATTATTATGATGCGCTAAACTACGCTGCCTCGAGCGGCGGGCTCGATGTGGATCATATAGAGACCCGCTCGTATACGAATAGCGCAGTGACACTTCGCTCCCTCCTTCGCGGCGAAGCCGTCCGGCTCTCGAATGTCATGGGAGAATCCATGGCAGGGAGTATGAAAAAGGCATTGACAGAAGGGGAAAATCCCACGATAAAGTGAGGAGTATTAGACTAGGAGACTAAGGGATATCAGAAGTCAGAAGTCAGAGGTTTGAAGTCTAAAGTCTAAAGTCTGAAGTCTAAAGTCTAAAGTCTGAAGTCTAAAGTCTGAAGTCTAAAGTCTAACGTCTCCAAGTCTGATATCTCAAAGACTTCCCCATATCATACATTCATTCCAAAGGAGCAACTCCATGAATACCTTTCTTGATCTTGTCTACTCGCTGATCGTGACACCGCGGGCGGCGCTCTATGACATCACCCGCGGCGAACGCCTTCGTGAAGCGGGGATCCTATGGCTCTTTACACTTTTCTTGACAGCGGTATCCGCCTTCTCAGAAGGGCCTGGGCTTCTTGTCGAGTTTCTGGCCGTGCTTCTCTTTCTGGGGCTTTCCCTCCTTGTCCACAGCGCCGTGACAGACTACCTCTCCGGACTTCTCGGCGGACAAGGGAGCGCGAAGGGCATCACCGCCGGATTCATGGCGGCATCGCTGCCACTTGCCTTCTCCGTCTTCTTTACACTGGCAGAAAGCATTGGACTTTCCTTCCTCTCCGGCATAGGTTCCTTTGCGATCTGCGTGTGGACCTTCGTCCTTGATGTCCTTGCGATCCGCGAGAACTATTTCTTTTCCACCGGGAAATCCGTCCTGATCGCCATCGCGCCCTACGTGATGCTCCTTCTTTTTCTGCTGCTTCTTGCGATGATCGGCGTCTTCGCCGCCGTGGCAGGTCTTTCGGAAATGGAAGAGATGCAGGAGCTCGGATCGGTATTGGGATCGATCTAAATGAGAAATGACATCGGAGGACAGAAGTCTGAAGTCTGAAATCTAAAGTCTCCAAGTCTGACGCCTTTCCTTCTCTTCTAAGCTATGCTATAATGTGAAAAACGTAGCGAAGGAGCTTAACGTAAGTTACAGCTCCTTTTTCTGTGTGCCACCGGGAAATATCATATTTTTATGACATGTGATATAATAAACTCCGTATGAATACCTGCGGACGTTGTCCGCATTTCTATAATATCTGATTCTGCGATCGAATCGCATTTCCCTTACTCATAATAAGAATAAGATCCTCTGGCCCATGAGCAGAGAAAGCAAGGCGCATAGCCTTCTTTCAAAGACAGCCCTGATGGAAAAGGGTGGCCCGGAGCGGCAGAGCATTCCAAAGAAATACGCAAGGAGGAATACCGTATGTGTGGTATTGTAGGTTATGTGGGCAGCGGCGAAGCGTCCCGCTTTTTGATCGATGGGCTGAGACGCCTCGAATATCGCGGCTATGATTCGGCTGGCATCGCTATCTATGACAAAGGTACGATCTCTATCGAAAAGAAAAAAGGTCGTCTGGCAAATCTGGAAGCTGCATTGAAAGCGCATCCGCTCACCGGACACATCGGCATCGGGCATACCCGCTGGGCGACGCATGGACAGCCATCGGATCGGAATGCCCATCCGCATGGCGACTGCCATAATCATTTCGTCATTGTACACAATGGCATCATCGAAAACTACATGACGCTCAAGAAGCAGCTGATCGACGAAGGCCATGTCTTCAAGTCGGATACCGACACCGAAGTCGTGGCACACCTTCTCGAAAAGATGGATGACGGAGACTTCTTCTCTACCGTCCGTAAGGTCCTTTCCGTGATCGAAGGCTCCTACAGCCTCGTCATCATGGATAAGGCGGTGCCGGACACCATCATCTGCACGAAGAAGGACAATCCGCTCATCATCGGCCTTGGCGATGGCGAGAATTTCATCGCCTCCGACATCCCGGCCGTCATCAACCATACCAGAAAGATCTATATCCTGGACGACTGCGAGCTAGCCATCGTGAAGAAGGATGGCGTTTCCCTCTTCGATGCCGAAGGCAAGCCGATCAAAAAGGAAATCCAGGAAGTCAAGTGGAGCGCAGAAGCTGCTGAAAAAGGCGGCTACCCGCATTTCATGCTGAAGGAGATCTATGAACAGCCCAAGGCTGTCCACGATACCGTGCAGCTCCATCTCAATAAAGACGG
Source organism: Dialister sp. (assembly GCA_022722495.1). Taxonomy (GTDB): domain Bacteria; phylum Bacillota; class Negativicutes; order Veillonellales; family Dialisteraceae; genus Dialister. The sequence goes on from JAIJLI010000155.1 coordinate 3,545, forward strand.
CTCTGTCAATTTCGACGATCTCGGCTGGACGAAAGAATGTCTCTCCGGCATCGATCACATCCTGATCACCGCCTGCGGCACGGCGTACCATGCCGGCCTCGTTGCGAAGCACTACATCGAACGCTTCGTAAAGATCCCTGTATCTGTAGAGATCGCTTCCGAATATAGATACAGCCGTCCGCTCACGACCGATAAGACCCTCTGCATCGTAGTCAGCCAGTCCGGCGAGACCATCGACACCCTGGCGGCGCTCAAAGAAGCGAAACGTCTCGGCGCGAAGAGCCTCGCCGTGACGAATTCCATCGGCTCCTCCATTGCGCGTGAAGCTGACAATGTCGTCTACACCCTGGCAGGCCCGGAGATCGCCGTCGCTTCTACGAAAGCCTATACCACCCAGCTCGTGGCGCTCCTGCTCCTTGCCCTCTACATGGGCCAGCTGAAAGGCACACTGAAGCCCGCACTCATCCAGAAGATCACCACCGCACTGAGAGATCTGCCGGATCAGATCGACACCGTGCTTGATGAAAAAGAACACATGGCAGACGTCGCTGAAAAGCTCATCAAGGCGAATGATATTTTCTACCTTGGCCGCTCCATCGACTATGCGATCGCCATGGAAGGCGCACTGAAGCTGAAAGAAGTCTCCTACATCCATGCGGAGTCCTACGCGGCCGGTGAACTGAAGCATGGCACCCTCGCCCTCATCTCGCCGGAGACCCCGGTCATCGCCGTAGCGACACAGGACGATGTCAGCGCAAAGATGTACAGCAATATTCAAGAAGTCCGCGCCCGCGGTGCCGAAGTCCTCGGCATCGGCTTTGTCGATGACACAGAGATCGCGAAGTACACGACCGAGACCGTCCGTATCCCGAGAGTCGATCCCTTCATCGCACCGATCCTTGCCGTCATCCCGATGCAGCTCCTCGCTTACTACACCTCTATCAAGAGAGGAAATGATGTGGATAAGCCGAGAAATCTCGCAAAATCCGTGACCGTAGAATAATAGAACCAGAAACCGCTCTGCAAAGCCAGTCTTCGCAGAGCGGTTTTTGTTTGCACAGAATGCAAGCGCGGCATTTGTGAGAATGCCGCTGTCCCCGACACAAAGCCTTCCCCGCGTGGGGAAGGTGGCGAGCGAAGCGAGCCGGATAGGGTACTAGCGGTATGAAAGAGAGCGGGAGATCGTCACAAGTGCGCCATTTACGAGAGTGCCGCTGTCCCCGGCAAAGCCTTCCCCTCGAGGGGAAGGTGCCCCGAAGGGGCGGATAGGGCACTGGCGGTATGAAAGACAGATGAGGAAAACGGAGAAGTGCGCGGCACATGTGTGGAAAGCGTGAGTTTCTGACCGCGAATGACCAAGATTTCTCACTTTGCTCGAAATGACGATACAGGAGTCTGATGTCTCCTAGTCTCTTAGTCTCTTAGTCTCTTAGTCTCCTAGACCCTAGACCCTAGTCACTAGTCACTAGTCACTCATTCCTGTTTTCATTCCCGCAGCGTTTCTTATTTGATGTGCCGTACCATCTCTCCCTTCCTGCGGATTCCGTCACGACCGATTGCCTGCATCGTGACGATTTCATATAATAAAGAAAAACGTACAGAAGTGAGGAAATGACGATGAAACTGCAATATGGCAATACCTGGTGGGGAAGCGAGTGGCTGAAAGCGCTCGAGGAGGCGGACCATGCGAACCGTCTGCCGCGCGGGCGGGTGTATGCACGAGGCGGCGCGGTCATTTTTATGCACCGTGAGGGGGAGACGCTGACCGCGAAGGTGCAGGGGACGCGGCGCACGCCCTACCATGTCACGCTGACGCTCCCTCCTTTTCCGGAAAACAAAGTCCAGGCCTTTCTGGATGATGTATCGCGCCATCCTTCGATCGTGACGAAGCTCCTGCATCGGGAGCTGTCACCTGCTATCATGGAGCTTGCAGAAAAGGCAGGGCTTTCCCTATTCCCCTCCTCGATGAATGACATCGAGATGCATTGCAGCTGTCCCGACTGGGCGCACCTCTGCAAGCACATCGCGGCTGTCATCTATGAGGTGAGCCGTGCCATCGACAATGATCCCTTCCAGGTCTTTTCCCTGCATGGCGTGTCGCTTGTGAGCGAGCTAAAGAAGCGGCATGTGACGA
>JAIJLI010000156.1 GCA_022722495.1 Dialister sp.
TCCCACCGCTCAGAATGACGATACGCGGGTAACCGTTCCCTCCTTGGCCTCACGCGAAGAAGGCTTTTCGATATGAGGCTATCGTTTTTCTCCGGTCCCTTATTCGGATAAGAATGGCATGGGTCGCTCATTTTATAAAATTATAAAATATAGCTACTTACATTATCAAAGGATAGTATTCTTAATTGAAACTATTAACCTCATATGATAGAATAATGACAGTTGATCATAGATACACCTGCTTTTCAGTAAGGAGATAAGAAGAACGATCATTTATCGTGATGAGTGGTCTTGCAATTCTCGTTTCCGCTGTATGGCAGGTGTGTTTTTTGAGAGAGGAGCATCCTATGTCAAGAAAAAAGTTAGCCACGGCTATCGCCTGCGCGGTTTTCACCGGAGCAGCATGTGCTTCCGGGGTCAGTGCAGCAGAGGTCTATGAGCTGAATCCGGTGCTTGTCACCGCCCAGCGCAGTGTGACGAAGGATATGGAGACGCCGGCGGCGATCGAGGTCCTTCATGCGGATGACCTGCAGAAGACAGGTGCGACCAGCGTGCAGGAAGCACTGAAATTCTCTACGGGCATTATCACCCATGCACAGGGGCCCCGTAATATTTCTCAAGGCACCATGACCAACAAGGCGGTCATCCGTGGTGTCGAAAAAGGGACGCTGGTTTTGATTGATGGCGTGCCGATCAATCAGGGCGGGCGGTACAATCTCGAGGATATCCCGGTCGAATCGATCGACCGCGTCGAAGTCGTCCGCGGGGGGGGCGCTGTCCTGTATGGCTCTGAGGCAAATGGCGGCGTCATCAATATCATCACCAAGGGCAAGCGTGCAAACATGGTCAAGGCCGGATTTGGCAATTATGGCATCCAGAATTATGCAGCCTCCTTCCAGGCGGGGAAGCTGGGATTCACTGCTGCGTATGATCATACGGGGAAGATCAATAATATTTCTGCGCCCACAGAAACGACCAGTAAAAGAACCGGGGCGCCGAGAGGCTTGTATTACAATATCAAACGCGGGGAGCATGCGAATTTCAATGCCCGCTACGATTTCAATGATGACCTGTATGTCACCCATACCTATGGAAGAAATAGCGACCACTATGTCTACAAGTACAACGGCATTGACAATCCGGACAATGCAGGTAAGGAATATAAAAATGTCATCCATAGTACAGAAGAAAATCTAACCGCTCTTCATTATACGAAAAATAATTTCTCAGTAAATGCTTTTTATAATAGACGCGATCAGAAAACGAAAAATGCTTCCGCCAAAATCAATAAGAAAAAACCTCAAAACTTCGACCCATCGAGCATTTCTCATGATGAGAGCGGTTATCTCGATCAGACCGTAGGGATCAACCTCCAGAATCGTTGGAATTTCCACAAGGGCTCTTTCATGCTCGGATATGAATTCCAAAGGGATATGCAGACCAAAAACGCATCTGTCACGGAAAAATTCTATGATAGAAATGTGCACTCCTTGTTTGGACAGGTGGCTTATAATTTCACCCATGCGACCCAGGCGAACCTGAATTTCCGCCAGACCTGGACGGAAGCCGATGATGCAGGCAATAAATATGATAAATTCACGCCTGAATTTGTTCTGATGCATCATTTGGATGAAAGTACCATGGTGTACGGGAAAGTCGGGCAGTCCTTCATGCTCCCAACCTTTAGCCAATTGTATGGCGGCGGAAATATCATAGGCGTTCCGGATCTGAAGCCGGAAAAGGGCATGCACTATGAATTGGGCGCCAAGAAATCCATCGGTAAGAATGCCTACCGTGTAGCTCTCTATTCGTACAAGATCGAAGACAGCATCGATGCGGTTACGAAGGATTTGCCTGACGTGACCTATAACAATGTGGATGTCAAAAATGTCGGCATCGAATTTGACTGGACAAGAAATCAGAATGAAAACCTTTCATACCGTCTGGGGCTGACGTACAGCCACCCACAGAAGCGAGAAGGCAAAATCGATAAGGACGGTGTGGAAACCAAAGGGGAATGGCACGATTACTACGGCAAATTGGGCTTCAACGCCGGGATCGACTATACACGTGGTAAGCTGACCACGGCCTTCCATATCAGCTACCTTGGCGACAGAACGCGAGATAAGTCTCCCTATGCATCTATGAAAGCCCAGCTCTTCTCTGATATCAATTTCTCCTATAAGGCGAACGATAACGCACGCTTCTTCTTGAATATCGACAATCTCTTCGATCGTCGTGACATCATTTCCACCTCCAGCTCTTCCTTCTACAATCTAGGCAGAAACTTTATGGCAGGAGTAGAATATAAATTTTAATAGCCTCTTTCAGGCAAAGTAAAAGCACCCCGCGCCTTCCATCAAGGAAAAGCGCGGGGTGCTTTTGTCGTCGCAGTGCTAGCCGGCATCAGCCAGATCGCCAGTCGCCACCGTGCGGATACCCGACAGCGGACGCGACTGCAGCGCGGCGATCGCATTCGCCGCCGCATACAGCTCATCATTCGTGGCCGCGCACTTGATGCGTGTGAAGTTCAGATTCTTCACCTTTGTTTCTCCCGTAGAAGTATCTTCCACGCGGATCTGCAGTTTCATATCGACAAGTTTATTCTGAATAGCCATAGTAGTATTCTCCTTATAAGAAATAAAATGGGTGCAGAGATAGCGCAAGGGGCGTGCTGCCCCTTGCCCATAAATAAAAGCTCTGCTCGAATGAGGAATGGGGAATGAAGATGACAGTTTTACCGAGATCGATGACGATGTCGCAGCTGTTCTGGTATTCGTTATCTCAAATGACGTTTCTCGCCGCTCAGGATGATGAAACGGGGTGATGCCCGAAGGCGGTATACCAGTCACTCCGAATCCCTATTCCAGCACGGTAGCGCTGGTTTCTACGATCTTCGCGCTCTTCAGCGAAGTGATGGGAGCGCCGGAGGAAGACTCCAGCACCGGGATGATGAGAGCCGCCTTTTCCTTCACCGTAGCCAAAGTGAGATCCTCCTTCGGAGAAGGGATGGAAAGAATCATAGAACGTCCGCCTTCGACGTTGAAAGTCAGTTCAAGCATTTTTGTATTGGTCGCCATAATAGGTCTCCTTATCGTGTAAGTCCATGGCAGGCAGTGCCAGCCAAAGAGAGGAATATTCATGAAATGTTTCGGAAAGAATAGGATGGCCCTCTGTGATCGACGTCTCGAGTGAGAGATGCCTCCTTTGATAAGAAATGGTATAGCGCACCGCGGGAAAGCGCTATATATAGATACGATTCGTACAAAAAAACACCCGGAAAGACCGCCCGCCTTTACTGAAATGTAGGGGATGCTCGGAATCGGTGCCGGCGGCGTCAAGTGTACCGAAGTACGAACGTCTTGGCTATCGTCGGGGCACGCCCTCCCATGCAGCAGGGAAGTGTGCGGTCAAATTGGATTTCTCCGGGGTTATGGGGTTGACATGGATTGGGCCTTGAGCAGGCTTCGAAAGAAAGGTCCACATCATCTTGGCCTGCCCGATGGCCTCGGATCCTTCTGCAGATCTATCCTCACCATCAGTCGGCTCTCCGTATGATTCCTTGCGCATTAGAATTCCGAAATCGGAGTCGCCGCCCGGCTTAGATTTGCAAACAGATGCATCCTCAGCTCATGACTTTATTCTACAATTTACTTTTCAAAAAATCAAGTCTTCAAAAAATAAAAGCTCAATCCATGGTGTAAATTGTACTTTACAAATCATTCATATAGTACTTTTGTATGGGACAGAGGACTTGCATTCGACTCAGAAATATGATACAATAGCGCACTTTTTTCACAAAGTTTTGTTTGATTTTAGGGGGAGGCGATCTCCCCCCTTTTTTGGTGGGGAGATCCATGCGCTGATGGGTAATGCCATTAAGTTAAGCGGAAGAACGTTCTTGGCTCCCCATCGGGGGAAGCAAGACGTTACGTAGCTAACGATTTCCTTAACTTAATAGCATTAGGTAGCAGGGGAGGAGATCGATCCGGATAAAGAAAAATCCGTCGAAAAGATCGACGGAATCGCCCCGTCTCTCATGGCACTGGACCGCTAGCGGTAGTGTCTATGATGAACGAGGCGTTATTGCATTTTGATTGTTGTCAGCCGGCTGCAGCCACCTGAAGTTTCAGGTCGAGAGCCTGCATGAGCTTGATGAGAGTATCGAGCTTTGGCGTTGTCTTCAGCGTTTCTATACGGGCTACCGAGGACTGGGGGATGTCGCATCGCTCTGCAAGGGCGCGCTGGCTGATGCCCAGTTCCTGTCTCCGCCGGATGATGGAGGAAACAACATCGCTTACTTCTTCGATTTCTTCCATATGGCGGCGTTCTTCTTCACTGACTGCCTTTACATGATTTTTATAGTCTTCCCAGGTTCTCATTGCTTTGCCTCCTTCTGACGGATGTAATCGTCGCGTTCTGCTTTGGCACGGGCGATTTCCCGTTTCGGTGTTTTCTGTGTTTTTTTGCGGAAATGATGGAGCAGTACATACTGGCTCTCGTCATAGTAAAAATAAAATATCCGATTATTTCCTGGACGCAGTTCCCAGATGTCTTCTTCCAGATGTTTGGTGATATTGATTGGCAGATTGGTGCCGTTTTTGGCGAGAAGGTCGATGTAGAAGATAATCTGGTTGTACTGGATACGGGCATCCTTGCTGCTTTTGCTTTTCACCCGCAGGGCTTCTAGAAAATCCCAGACTTCTGATTCGCCATGCTGGTTCTCATAAAATTCAACCTTGTACATCATGATCTCCTTTGTGTTCCTATTTGGATGATAGCATAAATGCTATCAAAAGACAAGCTCGCTTCTAGAAATAACTCCTGCCGTCCCTTGTATTCATGGATGCAGGTGAGAAGCTGTACGATTTCCGGTGTCAGTAAATTTTGTATTTACCGTGAGCAGATAAAACTAAGGCAGATGATGGAAAAGGAGGTGACACAGCATGATGAAGTGTATACGGAGCTAAAAAAAGGAAAGTAATCCCGCAAAACCAAAGGATGTAAGAAAAAAGGCAGGAATCAAGGAGGCATGGATCCCATTAAGCTCTGCGATCGGATCAGCGTTTTTCTACATGACTTTCAGCAAGACGCCTGACGCACCGATCCCGCTTTCCTAAAGGAAGGCGGGATTTTTTGCGCATGGGTGCTTTCCACGTTTTTTCTTTGTTCGGAACATGCTACAATAGGCATAGAGTAGTAAGGAAAGGAGCGGCATGATGAAGAAGAGACTCAAAGAGCTTCGAAAGGAAAAGCGTTGGTCACGGTATTTTCTCAGGATCTTCGGAATGCTGCTCGCTCTTTTCTGTCTGCTGCTTCTGGTAGCGAAAATCATGAGCTATGGAGCGGCAGAGCTTTTCAACTATGCGGCTTCTCGGCAGGAGATGCTTCGGGGGACGATCACGGTGGAGTCGATCACCGCGAATATCCATGGCGGTGTCACTTTCGAGAAGCTGGCGTGGGATGATCCGGCGGGGAATCCCATCCTTCGTGTGCCGTCCGGATCTTTCAAGGTAGATCCGTGGGATGTGCTCAGGATGCACTTCGTCTCTACGACCATCCGGGAGATCACGCTGGAGAGCCCGGCCTTTGCGGTGCATTTCGATGAGGAGATGAATGTGGACTTCATCAACCGCCGGCAGGGGGAGATCGAGCAGGAAAAGGCGCGG
>JAIJLI010000010.1 GCA_022722495.1 Dialister sp.
TATGCAATATATGGCATAAGGGTATAAACATCGCCTCTATGAGGAACGCCATGAAGCACCCATCGGAGATACCACTTTGCAGGTGAAGCTGAACGGTTCACCTGTTGGCTGCGACCGGAGAGGGAGCAGTCCAGGAGCTAAAAAAAAAGAATAGGTTCCCTTTTCGCAAAGGAAACCTACCGGTGTTGAACTTTACAATTTTATGTAGATGAGCTTAGAATCCTCATTTCTCTCTACATGATAAATATAGTTACATCCAAAGATACCCGACCCCTCATTTCTATCAAGATGAGTGAGAAGACTTGCCATCAAGCCTTCATCAAAAAAATCACTTGTTCCATACATTATCTCAATAGAAATAGACGCTTTATCAATATCCAAGCGTGCAAGGTAGAGATTGTTTCCCCAGAAAAAAGAGTACAATATACCTTTACCCTGATATTCGCCTATTTTAGTATATCGCCCTCTTTTGAGAGGATCAAGGAAATGTTCGAAATCAGTTTTTAACTGCTTTACTTTTTCGTTGATTTTTTCTTTCATTGTAGTATATATTAAAGTAAAATACAAGAATTATTCTGAGGTAACAAATTTCCATTCCTTAGACCAATTAAATATGTTCATAGAAGGATAGTTCTCCCCATCTGACTTAATACCTTCACTTTGCCATTGTACAGTAACAAAGTAACCTTCTACTTTAATTACCTTAATGCACATTTCCATGAAGGAGAATGTTTTACCAACCATTCTCTCAAGTTGATATATAGGAATGATTTGATATTTTTGAATCTCTTCCTCTGTCAGTTCTCGATTGTAGAAAACGTAACAAAAGTGAGAAATCAACCACTCCTTCTCGACCTCTCCCAATTCCGGATGAGAATTGCTGTTCCAATAAGGACGACTCACCAAATATTTGAAAAGATTTTCCTTTGCCATAATCTATATGTATTTAATAGTTCAACATTTTGTTAATTCACTCAGTCTCGGACATATCGGGTATCCAGATTCCTGTCTAGCCTTTTTTATGATTTCTCATTTCCTTCGATCCGAGATTTTTTTAGAGATACATCGGTCTAAGCGAGTTCCTCTGAGCCTTTTTACGTGCAATATGGGATGGCGGTGTACTAAGGACAGTAAGCCAAGGAATTTGGCAGAAAGTTTTCTGGAAAGCCCAAATCTTTGATTTGTGGAAGGCTTCCTGAAAAGTTTGTGTCAAATAGCGGCTCTGCCCGGTCCTTGGTATCTGTCTGCGCCGCCATAACTTTGCAAAGTAAAAAGTTAGAGGGACGTTACAAAGAAACGTAGTCCATAAAAAACGAGGTCGAAGAAGAAATGAGGATAACCTTTAGGTAAAATAATAGCTATGCCAGGGCATAGCTATAGAGTAACATAGGTATATAATACCATACCTATATATGTGCATATAGGCATAGGTATATACATATATAAGAACATAGGTATGCAATACTATAGGTAAATAGATATATAGTAACATATTCAGATACCCATCGGAGATACCTCTTGTCCCGGTGAAGCTGAATGGTTCAGCCGGATGTTGCGACCGGTGAGGGAGCAACCGCTAAGGCAAAAAAGTTAGCCATTAAGAAAAAACGCCCAATGGCTAACAACTGACAACTACATTATATATTTAGGACAAAATTTGCAAATTCCTCACCCGATAAATGTTCATCCACCTTATCACCATACTTTTGTTTTTGTTTCTCATAGAAATCCTCAGTCGTTGCCATAACAACGTTTCTATCAACAAAAAACTCATTATTGAAATCACTAGTATAGATACTACCAATACAAACGCTATCTCGCATTTCCTTAAGGCTTTCTCTATCTAGCTCTCCAATTTCTCGTGGCAATTCAACATCAGAAAGATATACATCTTGATATCTGTTAACCTTGCAATCTTCTTTTGGAACAAAGATACTATCGTTAGTCCAATCAATATCTTCGGGTGTTAGCTTTTCCAAATCCAAGATAGCATAATGGTCGCCATATTCATCGGTAATTGTAGATATAACACGTTCATCATCCTTGCTCCACTTATAGGAGAAGTCTTCTTTTAACAATTCATTGCTGGCAATAGTAGTCTTGATGCCGTTATCAAGAACTATCTCGGTACCCTTTTTCAGCAAACAAAAATCATTCTTCATACTCTTGAAAATTAATCGTTATTATTTCCATTCAGCTCACCATTTAAGGCGAGCTGAATGGATTTGTCACAAATTCAAGTTTTATGCAGTCTTTGCAAGCTTATCTGCATATTTCTTATGAAGATATTCAAGAAGGAGGTTCTTAAGAACATTCACCTTGTCATCCTCATCATATCGGAAATAACGTGGAACATTATCACCATATCTGTTCATTTCAAACGCTTTACCGTGATATTCACCAGCAGCAAAGAACTCATTAAAAGGAACGCAAAGAGTTCTGTCTGTATCATCCATTTGGAAATAAACCCTAACGAACAACTTGCCTTTGCAGTAATCAACACCATAGATAGTGCTATTCCAGCCGTTACCAGCCTCTCGTTCGTTGGAAAGATTCAATCTCTTGTCACGAGAGTATTTCTTTACAAAATTATTGTCTTTATCAGTCTTGTATGTGTAGTCTTTGTATCCTACCTCCTTAACGCATCTGAGGATAGTATCGTAAGTAACACCCTTAATCTCCGAAGAGGTCAAAGCATTAACCATATTCACCTTGTTCACTGCGTTCATTCTGCTAAAAATAGCAACATTGATGTTCTGTCTCATAATTGTAAAGTTTAAAAAATTAATAAAGAATTATTCTGGTTAAACCAGTTTCACAACCTTTTTCAAGACTTCTCGTTTCTTTCGATCCGAGATTTTTTTTAAGTTTCATTCCGGAAAACCAGATCACTTAACCTTTTTACGTGCAATATAGTATGGTGGTGCTCCAAAGACAGAAAACCAAGGAATATGGCGAAATATTTTTGGAAAGCCCAAATCTCTGATTTGTGGAAGGAGTTCCAAAAATATTTTTCCATATAGTGGCAGTGCCAGGTCCTTGGAGTCTGTCTGCGCCGCCATAACTTTGCAAAGTAAAAAGTAAAGAGATTCCAGGTTGGACAAAACAGAAAAAATGAGGTCGAAAATTGAAACGAGGATTTTTAATAGATATAATTAAGGTAAATATGAGATAGACATAATAACCATTTTATTTAGTTCAATAAAATGGTATATACTCAAAGAAAAACTACTTCATTTATATTATGAGAAAGAAAAGGGGATGAGCTGCACATAGACACCACATCCCCAAAGGACACAAAACTTATATAGGATATAAAAAATCAAATGCGTAAACAAGTTCCGCTTTATTCTTGGACGCAGCGAAGACTTACTCTGGCCGAACGACCGTTGTCATTGGAATTATCCACTTTCAATTATCAATTACTCGGTAACGATGGTACAGCCGGTGATTCCATCTGATGCTAATTGCGTCTTGATTTTGTTTATGGTTGCCTCACTGCAACCTGCCATTCTGATAGTCTCTAGGTACAGGCAGTCGAAAAACATGGCGTCCATGTCTGTTACGTTTCTCGTGTCCCAACCGCTTAAGTCCAAGGAGGTGAGACCAGAACAATGTATAAACATGGCGCCCATGTCTGTTACGTTTCTCGTGTCGAAGTTGGATAAGTCCAAGGAGGTGATAGAACCGCATTCAGAGAACATGTATTTCGTGCTAGTGATGCCTTCGAACACTGCTACAGGAATACTCCAATTTCCGCTAGCACCGGGGGTTACTTTGTAGCTAGTGCCGTCCAATCCCCCCACATAGTAGGTAAATTCATAATCGGCGGTTCCACAGATGAACTTCTCTTCCACATCCCCAAATTCTTCTGCCGTCCAATCCTTCATATTCACAGAAAGCTTGATACCCTTCCCGGAGATGATGAGGTTGCCATCAGCATCCTGTCCTGCACCATTTGAGAAGTCAAGAGTGTAGTTGTAACGCTTGCCCATCTCCCAGGAATCACCAATTCCAACATACGCCCACTTGTCAGAGCACAAAACCTTGCCACCCTGCATGGCGATGGAAACCTTCAGTGCGATGTAAGCACCATCATAGGCCTTGCTGGTAGAGGTCAAAGACTGTGGAATAAGCATAAAAGGCACATTACCCTTGGCACTGAAATCAGTAGCGTCGGATCCCAGCGTAACGGCTTCACTCAAAGAAGTAGTATAATCCCCAGTCTGAGAATCCTGAGTCCAGGAAGCATTGGTACCATCTCCATTATAAGAAGGGAAAGTAAAAGTACCCTTGTTCTTGATACCGCCGAGCTTTACGCCAGACACCTCAATGGTATAAGCAGTGTTGGTGTTCTTGGCAGAGATGGTAATCTCAGAAAGCGCATGCTTGAAGTCGATGGCAATACCATCATTAGCGTTACCGGTCTTGTTACCCTTGGCAAAGGCATAAACGAAGTCCTGCTGATCTGCGGCAGCATCATTTGGAGAGAAGTTCTCCATCTTCTGAGTAGTACTTGTAATGTCGAAGGTATAACCTTCCTTGCCAGGCTTGGCAGGAGCATAGGCATAGAAGTGCAGATTGCTGTCATCAGCCGGCCAGAAGAAAGTACCAGCATCAGTACCGTAACCATCACCGCTCTTTGAATACTTGACACCAGCCATGTAATTAGCCTCACCTTCCTGGAAGGCAGTAACATAGAAGTCCTGTAAGTTATCAATGCTTGTTTCCACGGCACGAGAGTAATTCACTGACGGATAGATGGAAATCTGCTTGGAGTTAGATGAATTAGATGAAGAGGAAGCGAGACCGTTCTCCTCCTGTGAACACGAAGTGGCCAGCATCACCACAGCCAGAGCCACGAATAATACATTTTTTCTTGTCATATATCTAAATTAAAAGTAATTAAAATACTATCAGTCAAAGCCGCACTGCTTTCCCAAGCAGCACGGCAACATAGCAAAGATAATAAATATCTAAACTAACATTTCCCCTTAAGAAAATAATCTTAATAAATTTAAACTATAAATTTGCTTAAAAAATAAAACCAAAAAGAACATACTACTTTCACAAGCGGTATGTTTAAAAGAAATAGTTTAATGCTATGAAAAAAGTTTCATCAATATTATAAATATCTAGAACCTTCATTCAGGAATATACATTCAATCTGGCTTTCCGTCCGGATTTTAGGAGTAGTCAGCTTCTCACCATCCAGTTCTCTGAGAAAGTCAGGCGTTCTCCACCATTTCTTTACATCTTCGATGGAAGAACCGGTGTCAGCGGCACATTGTTCAATATCCTTTGACATAGGATTTTGGAATCTCCAGAAGCAGATTTTCGGTGCGGACTTAGATAGGGTAAGTTCACCCAGGAGAGACTTATTTTCCAACCAGCTTTCATAAGGCGGCAAGATATCCTCCTCGTCTTTCATCTTCTCAACGTCGTCCACCTCATCAAGTATATCTGCTTCATCAATATCACGTTCCTCATCCATATACCAGTCGAGGAATGTCTTGGCAGAGTTCTCGTTATCATCCAAGCCTTTCTTGGCGATAAAGTGTAGATATCTCTCGGTCATATTATCGGATGCATGTTCAATCAGCTGACTGGCAGTTATCTGTTCATCCTGATAATAGACCAAGAGAGTATCGAAGTCATAATTGTTGCCTTCAAGAATCATAAGTAAAAAATATGGTTATCTGCCCATGGCAGCACTACGTTTATTTTTCTGTGCAATCTCACTCTGGATATCCTGCATTTCATCAGTATAATCCTCCTCATTGACGTAAGAGAGATTATTGTTCTCATCGTTAACCCAACAGCCATAGATACCGAAGGAGTAGCGAGGAAGCTTGTTTTCATTGAGATTTTTATCCAGGCTGTTACCCTTGGACATCTTGATACCCTTTTCCTCCGAAAGATCAACGCTGTATGTGACACATCCCTGATCCTTTGTAAAGGTGATAACTTCTCCGGTAGAAAGCTGTTTGGCAGACTCCTCGGGAACGCCCACCTGCTTGGTAAGAATTTCAAGATTATGCTCAATAACGCTCTTAGGGCATGAGACAATCTGGTTCGTAGTCTCATCAAGCTGGTAATACATATCCGGTTTTCCTTCAAAGGAAGCGAGTAATACCTTACCGCTTCTGAGAGTTTTCTGCTGTTCCTCATCAAATCCTTCCATATTAATATGGCTGAAATAAGGCATGACGAAAACATCCACCCCAGCATTTGTTCTTACAAGTGAAATCCTGGCTTTTCCTTTCTTGTCATCGATGTTGAAAGGCAGGACTGGCGTTCTTCCACCTGTGAGAAGGCTTTCTATCACATTTTCCGGGAGATCATCAACCATTTCCTGTGAAAGGCCATGCTCACTTAATATCTCGTATGGAATCTCATCCATAGTAAAATTTTCCTTTTTTCTCATAATTGCTTAAATTTTGATGCAAAGGTACGCTTAATAAAGCGGAAAGCAGAATAAAAAAGGCACAACCTTTTATTTTAACACTTTCAAGAGCAAAACCATCGTTTTATGTCAAATTACTTTATGAAAGTGTTAAAATAAAAGCTAGTGTCTTAAAAATGCCCTCTTTAAATGATTAAATAGTACCTTTGCATATTAATTAAGGTGTTGTCAAGATGAAAACAAGAAAGATTGCAAAGTTGATAATAATGATTTATCTACTTGTACCACAGGTCGTTAACGCTCAACAAAGAGAAAACGACCAAGACTATTGGATAGACAAGTTCTTCAGTGTGAGCTTTCCATTGAAGAGTATCAAGGTCAACTCAGCCTTCGGGATACGTTCAGATCCATTCTCCGGGAAGCATAAGCGGCATAACGGTTTGGATCTGAAAGCCAGATACGAGGAAGTGCTCAGTATGTTTGACGGTCTGGTAGAAGCAACAGGTAGTGATAGAGGTTCTGGGAAATATATAGTCATGAGATATGGCGTATATATGGTAAGCTATTGCCATTTATCCCAAATCTGGGTAAGACAGGGACAAGCAGTACTGGCAGGAGACGCAATAGGCGTAAGTGGCAATACAGGTCGTTCAACCGGTCCGCACCTGCATCTGACAAGCAGGTATCATGGTCAGCTTGATGATCCTATCAATCTGCTCCTGCATATCAGGGAAACGCGCAAGAAGGCACTGAAAGCATTGAATCTTGATGGTGACAATCTTTCCACCCCGGAAGATTTCATCCGCCGATATGCCGACATAGCGATGCGTCAGCAGAAAAAGTACGGAATCCCGGCATCAGTCATTCTGGCTCAGATGGCTTATGAGAGTGGATGGGGAAGCAGCGACCTGGCGCAGAAGGGCAATAATTATTTCGGCATCAAATGCAACAGCAACTGGTTGCGTCAGGGACTTCCATACAGCCTACATAACGATGACCGTCCCAACGAGAAGTTCTGCAACTTCTCCTGTGTAGAAGAGGGAGTAGAGTACCATACAAGGCTACTGATGAGTGACCGGTATGCCCGGTGTTGGAGATACGGCCCAACAGACTATCATAACTGGCTTAAGACCATCAAGGCTTCCGGCTATGCGACCCGAAAAGACTATGTATCACGCTGTGAGAAAATCATAAAGAAGCACAAGCTGTATATTTATGACCAGAAAGCGTTGAAGATATAAAAGAAGAAATAAACAAAAAGTTATACATTAATATATATATAAATAATGAAAAAGAAATTATCGTTGATTTTAGGAGCAGCCTTTGTCTGCAGTCTGGCAAATGCCCAGGTATATGGTGATGACGAGAAGGATTACATCAAGTATTCCCAGAATACACCTGTAGTATTGGCAAATGACAATGCCAAGCCATTCTTCTCCGGTCAGGAGAAGTTTCATCTGTCATCCTTCTCTTCCAACTGGTTTGTATCCGTCAAGTCCGGCATATCCATCTTCAATGGAGTACCCCTTGGATGTGATGACATGTTCGGAAGAATCAAATATATGTTCTCTGCAAGTGCAGGAAAGTGGCATTCTCGTTTCTTTGGAACCAGGATAGCCTATCAGGGGTTCAATTTTGACAACTGCAACGGAAAGAGTATGGACTACCAGAATCTCCATGTAGATATTCTGTACAATCTCAGCAGTTACTATCGAGACAGCTATGCCACCCTACCCCGATGGGATTTCGTACCATACGTGGGAGCAGGAATCATGAGAAATTCCACTGTAGGAAACAGACCATTTGCCTTATCATACGGAGCAATGGTAAGTTATCGAGTAGCAGACAGAGTGCATGTGACCGCCGAATTGGGCGGAACTTCTACCTTCCAGCATTTTGATGGAGTTGGAAATGAAAAGCATTTCGGAGATGACCTCTTCCAGGCAAGCATCGGACTTACTGTTGATCTAGGCAAGCAGGGCTATGAAGCCAAGAAGTCACTGGGCGTTCTCAATACAGGAGATATGGGAACGGTCACGGATCTCACCAGACATCCAAAGAATGACTACAAGGGACTCAACGACCTTCGCAAGAGACTTTCCGATGAAGAAGCAGCAAGGCTTAGCCAAAATAACGGTTATGCAGACGGCATCAAGTCTCCAATACTCTTCTTCTTCAAGATCAATTCAACCAATCTCGTAGATAAGCAGCAGAAGGTTGAAATTGGTGAGATTGCCGCCGCTGTCAACAAGTATGACCTAAAAGTGAGGATTGTCGGAGCAGCAGACAACAAGACCGGCAAGCCAGGCTACAACCGCAAGCTGAGTGTGAAGCGAGCAAGATATATAGCCAAGCTGCTCATAAGGGCCGGAGTCTCTAAGGACAGAATGACAGGTTCAAGCCAGGGAGGTATTAATATATACAAGCCTTATACGGCAAACCGTCATACCTGCGTAATTCTCTACAAGTAACAATTAACAGCGTCCTCTTCCTGCACAAGCAAGGGAGAGGACATAAAAATATAAAGCAATGGAACAGATACAGTATGACAGTATCGGTAGATACCATAGTTTCAGTAGTGTTTACACTAATCTGATGAGCAAGGTGTTCACCTGGATGACATTTGCGCTTATCATTACAGGGGTTACAGCCTATGGGGTAGCTACCACTCCTACCTTTCTGAGAACCTTGTTTACGAGCAATTCGTTGTTCCTTGGGCTTCTCCTAACCCAAATGGTTCTGGTCTTGGTGCTGAATGCAGTATTGAACAGACTGTCGGTCGTAATGGCAACATTTCTCTTCATTCTCTATTCCGTTTTGAACGGAGTGCTGTTGTCAGGCATCTTTGTACTATATAGCATGGCAAGTATTTTCAAGGTATTCTTTATTACAGCAGGAACATTTGGTACAATAGCATTATATGGTTATTGTACCCGTAGGAATCTAGCCTCTATGGGGAAGATTCTCTTCATGGCTCTTATCGGTTTGGTAATAGCCACGGTAGTAAATCTGCTTATGAAGAGTAGCGGATTGGAATATATTATCAGCTATGTGGGAGTGGTTGTCTTTTCAGGTCTCACGGCATGGGACATGCAGAAGATAAAGAGGCTTCTTCAACGTGAATATGAAGACAACGAGAGTACACAAAAGATGTGTCTTCAAGGAGCAATGACACTCTATCTTGATTTTGTGAATCTCTTTTTGAACTTCGTGAAAATTCTTGGAAACAGAAAATAACAATAACTAAAATTTAAGAGATATGACATATATCGGAGTAAACAGCTACCCAAGACAGCTGGATGTAGCCCCAGAGCTTCGTAGAACGCTAGAGGCAAATGGAATGCAAGCCCACATTGGGCGCACAGAACGTGGAACCTATCAGCTCATAACCATGAGCCATGACAACAAGATTCCACATTATTACGATTTGACAGACAGACAACTGGCAGACCTGGTGAATCAGGGAACAAACAACCTGAACAAGAAAGCCTATACAACGTTTGTCAATCTTGTTAAGAAAGACTATCATGTTCCAGAGTCATGGGTTGCTGCAAAAAACGTCAATTCTCCTGTGAATATGGGACTTTTTGGATATACACTCTCGCCTGGCGAATATGGAATTGGAAGTCCATACCGATTCAGACCATTCCACGGATCCTGCTTTGGTCCCTTCGACGGTTGTTTCCACGGAGTGAACCTCAGAAGAGTCGGTGGTTCACTTTTCTATGATGATCGTCGTTATATCGTTGGAGAGAGACCCGACGGACGAATGGTTGCCGGAGAGTTGAAGTCGGGATCCTATGGATTCTACTCCAAGCCGGAACAGAAGAATGATGTTCTATCAAATATCAAGGTAGCGGAAAAGAAGGCAAAACCTTTTGCAATGACAGACGAGGAGAAGAAGAAGGTCACTTGTCTGAAAAATATCACCTGGTATCAGAACGGTCTAGGTTGGGCAACAGGAGATACCATCAATAGCATGCTATCCACCCATGGGCTTGAACTCAACGAGAAGGACAAGACCTTGACCGTCAAGGCTAAAGGATCCACCAAGGCGTTTGTCTATCACCTTAGTGATGATGACGCAACGATTCTTTTCAACCAGAAAATCAAGGTGGAAACCAAAAAGGGCAAGATCATAAATGAAAAGGACGGCAATAGCCTTGACGAACGTCTCCACTGCATTAACAACATCATCAAGGAAGACTTTGATGACAAGGTTACAGCTGCAAAATTGAACGAGCGTGACTATATCTCCCTCAAACTCAACGAAAAGAATCAGCAGCAGCAGTTAGCCGAGGAGCAGCCACAGCAAGCCATGGGCGCAGGTAATGATATCATAGACTTTACGGCTTCAAGAGAGGCTTACCGCACCGGTTTCATAGACCATTGGAACTCCATTGGTGTTGTTGATGGTCGCCAGCTTGATGAGACTAAGGGCTTTTATTTGCCTACCAAGGGTGGCAGAGCCGTGAGTGTCGGAGAAATCCAGGTCTATCCATCAAGTGACGGTGTTGACAGAGGGCAGACCTATAAGATGACAGCAGTCATCAACGAGAAGGTCTTTACACATGATATCAGCAAGGAAGACTATATGAAGTTTCTGAACTATGATGACGAGCATCGTCTGGAGCTTTTTGACCGTACTTTCAAGGAAGTGCAGATCAAGTCATCCAAGAATGGACCTTTGACAGACCCGTTCCGTTCCGATCGTCTTGATAATTCCCAGACAGCAACCAAGCTTGAAGGAAATTACTGTTTCGTCGTTGGAAAGGAAGCAACGACCATCACTTCTGCCACAGCCTGGAAAGATGAGGTCTCCGGCAACTATACACTTAATGTCAGAGACGGCAAGGATGCCGGAATGTGGTCATTCAAGATTACCGAGGCCCAGTATCTTGCCTTCAAGAAAGCAGGTTCCTCAGATAAGGCACAGATGTTGGCAACCTTGATACCATGGAACGAGCAGTTCAAGGGTAATGTTCGTGTAGTAGCGACACAAGACCTTCACCGTCCTTTAGGTACCTTACAAGCTAACGGAACCCAAAAGGAAATTCGTCCAGAGGTTCTGGAAGAACTTAAGGCCAAGGGAATGGGGTATGTGCCTAAAGAGTTTGCAGCACCCAAGAACCCACAGGACGCAAAAGTTTCAGAGCCAGACAAGTCAAATCAGACTGATAACGCAAAGGAGCAGAAAGGTCAAACTATTCCACCATCAGCCAATGATTATCAGGTAAATATAAATGGCGAGAATCTGAACTTGAACGATATCCGTGCCCAGACCCGAAAGAACCTTCTTGGAGACGCACAGGTAAACGGCGAGTCCCTGGATAACATCAAGGAGAGTAAGGAATGGAGACGTTCCGGAGAAAATGGACGTTCTACCGAGATTGGAGATATAACTGTTGAGAAGCTGCGGGATGCAGACGGCAAGCCTATCGAGGGAAAATACGTCATGTCCGCAGTCATCGATGGTAATGTTGTGAGCCATGAAATCAATCAGAAGCAGTATGACAAGTTCCTTGTCGTCAACGATTATCAGCGAATGAAGCTCTTTGACAAGATCTTCCCGGAGGTGGAAATGAAAACAAAGGAAGGAAGAGGCTTAAATCTGGGAGCTGCCATTCTTGCTGCAGTAACGGTAGGTGTTGGAGCAGCAGCCATGATGTCACGAAGAGACCACTCCGGACCAGATATATATATGGATGTGTACTCCAAGCCTGGAGTTGTTTCTCCTGGAGCCGTTGCGTCAGCCCTTTATGAGGATAAGCTGCAAAGAGATATGGAAACTGGAATGTCTCATGGTATGGGAAGAGGCTTTTAGCCTCTCCCCTTCCCCAAAAATAGATATTTATGAGTTTAAATCAATCCAACTGCTTTCAGTCTTTGGTACTCCGTCCCCACTGGATTCAGTTTTTCATCAACGAGTTGTTCATCTTGATACTGACGATAGGCTGTTTCTATCTTGTTTATTTCGGTGAAGCAACAATAGGTCGAAGTGATTATTTCAGCATACTGCTGATTCCGGGAGTGTTGCTGTTGTTCTATTTAGTATGCAGAGCTATCTATATGTTCCGTATGGTTTATGTCATCACCCCAGAACAGTTGATTCTGCTTAGGGGAATACTGTCGCATTCTACAGACTATGTAGAGCTATATAGAATAGTTGACTATCAGCAGCACCGAACCTTTCTGCAACAGATTTTTGGACTGAAAGATGTCATCATATACACTGGAGACAGAAATAACCGGAAAGTGATAATGACAGGGGTAAGAGAGTCCATTGATGTAGTATCTGAATTGAGAATCAGAGTAGAGTTTAACAAAAAGAGACGAGGAATTTATGAATTTACGAATCAATCTTAAGTATTTTGCCTTGACACTGCTCCTGTCTTTCGGTTGCAGCGTCAAGGCCGGTGTGACGGAATCAAATCCTGGAGAAATAGCAGCTCTCACCAAGGGAGAAGACATGGTAAACGGAACAATATCCAAGCAAATAGTAGATCAGGATGCCAACACAGTAAAAGTAGGAACCCTATTTTTAC
Organism: Dialister sp.; assembly: GCA_022722495.1. Classification (GTDB taxonomy): domain Bacteria; phylum Bacillota; class Negativicutes; order Veillonellales; family Dialisteraceae; genus Dialister. Next base: position 12,952 of record JAIJLI010000010.1, read on the forward strand.
CGATATCAGTTATGAAGAAATGGGAGCGTAATTATATGAATTACCTTGAAAAGGGATATAATTATGCAAGTACAGTATTGGCATGTAGCAGTCTCTATGCAGACGGAGTAAGAACATTCATGAACCTCATAGAGTTAAACAAGGCTTTATCCCATAACCCACAGGGACCATTTGCATCCATTTCTATGACCAACATCTATATGGAAGTGGCGACGGAACTTGTTGAAGTATATAAGTTAATAAAAATAGCTACCGGTCCAAGTAACATGAACCTCTTGACTGGTTCTGAACGGTCACAGATTCTCTGGTATCTCTCCCAGAAATTGGAGTCTCTCAACAAGAAGCTTCACCATCTTGCACTCTGTGTTTCCATATATTCCTTCCAGGATGTATGGAATCAAGCTACGCTGGGTATGGCCGAAAAGTCACATGGTCAGATAGCAAGGGAAGCTTTCGGACGAATGAAGAATGCTTGCTATGCCTGTAATGCGTTATATAGACAATAAAGATGAAAAGGATGAGAAATAAATACATATATATAAGTATTGTGTTACTTTTCCTGTTGCCATCAAGGATATCTGCAGGAGTAGATCCGACCAGAGCTGCTGCCTTTGCAACAATAGCAGCAGCCGCATCCAAGGTGAACATCGCACAGGATGCAGTGATAACATCCCAGTTGGGTGCACATATCGTATTAAACAATGAAGTAAAGAAAGTCACGAATTTCAAGAGAAAATTCAATGAATATCTCAGTACTTACAATGATATTCTTGCTCTGGCAGCGCAGCTTTATGGAGTCTATTATGAGATAGATCTTGCCATTACCAATGTTCGAAATTTGAAGACTGTAGTTCTGAAGGTTCCAGAGAATGTATTGGCCGTGTCAATCATAGACAAGAAGAACTCTATCTACAACAATATTCTTAAAACAGGAATAAAAGTTGCCGGTGACATAGAATCCGTACTTCCTTATCACAAGGATCCCGAAAAAAATCCTAAGATGACACAGAAAGAGCGAATCATGGCAATAGGAAAGATACGAGCATCTTTACGTAGAATGAATCTTCTGATGTACAATCTTTGCCGATCCATCAAATACACCACGCTGATGGATGCATGGTATTACTATAGTAAGCATCATCCAGCAGGAGCATCTACAAGACCTATGGCAGATATAGTGTCAGAGTGTCAGAAAAGGTGGATAGATAATGCAAGAGGAGCAAACAAATATAACACAAGAAAATAAAAAAATATATGGAAGAATCAAAGGAATTACAGGGAATGTACACCTTTTTCCGTTCGATGATATACGTCTGGCTGTTAGGCGAATTTTTCATGTATGCACTTGACCCGACTGCTTTGGATTTTCTTGGCGGTCTGGTTGTTGACATACATAACAGAATGGGAACCTGGGGAGTCTATAAGTTCCTGCCATATTGCAAGGTTGCCAATCTCATGCTGGTAATCATTACCTGCATCGGAACAAAGAACAAGAAGCAGCTGGAGTTTAACGCAAGAAAAATGGTCTTTATGCCATTAGGCATAGGCCTGTTACTTGTTATGCTTTCCGTCTTCGTCTATAACCTTGACAGCAATTCAAGAATCTGGATATTGAAGACTAACCTCTGGATTTATATGATATTTTCACTCTTGGGAATCATCCTTATTCATGCAGCCTTGGATAATATCTCAAAGTATTTCAAGGACGGAATGCTGAAAGACCGATTCAACCTGGAGAACGAGAGCTTTGAACAGACAGATGAACTTGTTGACAACAAATATTCCGTCAACATTCCTATGCGCTATTATTACAGAGGTAAGTTTCGCAAGGGATGGATAAACATCGTAAATCCTTTCAGAGGAACATGGGTTGTAGGTACACCGGGTTCCGGTAAATCCTTCTCAGTTATTGACCCGACCATACGTCAGCACAGCAAGAAAGGCTTTGCCATGGTTGTCTATGACTATAAGTTCCCTACCCTGGCGACAAAACTATACTACCATTACCGTAAGAACATGGCGCAAGGCAATACGCCTAAAGGATGTAAGTTCAATATCATCAACTTCGTCGATGTAGAATACTCCAAGAAAGTCAATCCTATTCAGCAGAAGTATATCGGCAACCTTGCTGCTGCCCAGGAAACGGCAGAGACCCTTATTGAATCACTCCAGAAGGGTCAGAAAGGTAATGGCGGAAGTGATGACTTCTTCCAGAAATCAGCAACCAACTTCCTCGCAGCATGTATATACTTCTTTGTCAACTACAACAAGAAACCATACGCCAAGGATGGAACGGAACTTGTAGCTGAGTATATGACAGACGAGGAGACAGGTCATAAAAGACTGACAGGAAGAGTCTTTGCAAAAGGCGTTCCAGGAGTTCAGGTTGAGCCGGAATACTGGAAGGGGCAGTATTCAGATATGCCTCATGTACTGTCTTTTTTGAATCATGACTATCAAGAGATTTTCGAGGTATTGGAAACAGACCCGGAAGTATATCCTCTCTTGGGTCCATTTATGACCGCCTTCAAGAATAAGGCGATGGAACAGTTGGAAGGTATGATTGGTACTCTTCGTGTGCAGACTTCACGTCTGGCCACAAAGGAGTCATATTGGGTATTCAGCGGTGACGATTTCGACCTTAAGGTCTCAGATCCGCATAATCCAAGCTATCTGCTCATTGCCAACGATCCGGAAATGGAAAGTATCAACGGAGCCTTGAACGCACTTATTCTGAACCGACTGGTAACACGAGTAAACAGTGGACAGGGCAAGAATGTTCCGGTGAGTATCATTGTCGATGAGTTGCCGACTCTCTACTTCCACAAGATAGACCGTTTGATAGGTACAGCCCGAAGCAATAAGGTAGCTGTAACACTCGGCTTCCAGGAGCTACCGCAGCTGGAGGCAGACTACGGAAAGGTAGGTATGCAGAAGATCATCACCACGGTAGGTAATGTAGTCAGTGGCTCAGCACGAGCAAAGGAGACTCTTGACTGGTTGTCCGGCGACATATTCGGTAAGGTGGTGCAGCTTAAGAAGGGAATCACTATCGATAGAGATAGAACATCCATCAACCTGAATGAGAATCTTGACAGTCTCGTTCCAGCTTCTAAGATTTCCGATATGCCGACCGGTTGGATATGCGGCCAGACAGCACGCGATTTTACCGTAACTAAACTGGGCCGTCGCGATTCCATGGATATTCTGACAACAGAAGAGTTCAAGACAACAAAGTTCTACTGCAAGACCAACTTTGATATGGATGCCATCAAGGCAGAAGAGGAAGATTACAAGAACTATCCTCTGCCAAAATTCTACACCTTCAAGACACCGGATATGAAGGAACGAACCTTGTACAACAACTTCAACCGTATCGATCAAGAAGTTAAGGACATGATACTTACCATCCAGCAGCAGCAGAAAAAGACGAATAAAGACAGTGAGACAAACGGAAATCAAAAATAAAAGCATAAATTTAAAAAGAGAGGTGATCAAAATTTTTGATCACCTCTCTTGCTATAATAGAAACAACGAAAGATTATGCTAGTTTTTCTGAACCATAAGCTTAAGAGAATATTTGCCTACTTTTATAATAACCAGTGACTCTGATACCGCACAAGAAGCAACACCATCTACAGCAGAAGAAGATCCTATGAGTTGACCATCAACAGTAAAGAACTTAGCTGTCTCGCCGGTTTTGAGTCCATAGACGGTAACTATTCCCCTATCTGCAGAAGTCATGATTCCACGAGTTTCAACGTGATTGATGTTTGTAGCATCCGCTTCATTGCCGAGCCAATATAAAGTTGCTTCTGCTGTTTCTGAAAGTCTATAGCCTTTTGCAGAAGCATATACAGATATGTTGTAGGCAGCAGTAAGAGAAACCTTACCTTCCTTATTGGCAGCTTTATTGACGATATCATCATCTGTTATGGTATAGTGATATTTTACTCCTGGAGTATCACAAGAGAATCCGACTTCACCATTCTCATACGAAATAGAAGGAGTAGCACACTGTTCGGTAGCATATTCATCAGAATCATCAGGATTCCAGGCTTCCAGATACCTGTAATCAGAACTCAGTTCTTCTTTGTATGTATCAAGATGCTCATTTGGCACCATAATACGGCAAGTAGTAGGAATCTCCGCATCAACGATACCAATAGGCATAGCTCCCTTGAAATATAACGTATCGAGATTGTTGCAGTTCTTGAAGCAACTTACTCCTAGTTTAGAGACACTAGTTTGAAGGGTTATAACAGACAGTTTCTCACAACCTGAAAAACTATTATCCCTAAAGGAAGTTACACTCGAAGGAATTGATATAGAAGACAAATTACTACATTCTTTGAAACAGCCTTCTCCAATTTCCTTTACCCCTCCAGGAACAACGACATTTCTCAGTTTCTCACAACCACTGAAGCAGTTCCAACCTATTTTTATAACTGTAGATGGAATATTTACAGAAGATAATCTGGCACATCCAGCGAAGCAATTATCTCCCAACTCAACCATTCCAGAAGGGATATCCACAGAAGTCAATCTTATACATCCCTTGAAGCAATTGCTCGGCAAACTACTTACACTCGAAGGAATGGAAACAGAAGTCAAGCCGCAGCATCCTGCAAAACAGCTATCGTTCAATTCGGTTACTCCAGCAGGTATCGATACAGAAGTCAGTCCTGTACATTCCGCAAAGCTGCTCCATCCCAACTCTTTCACTCCTGCAGGAATGGAAACAGAAGTCAGTCCGCTACAACCATAGAAGCTGCTTTCACCTATTTTAGAAACACTTGACGGTATTTTGATTGTTGTCAGATTGCTGCATCCTGCAAAACAACTATCTTCCAACACTTCAGCACCAGGTAAGATAGTCACAGAAGTCAATTTCTTGCAGCCAGAAAAGCACTTTTTCGAAATCTTGGCAATACTTGAAGGAATTTCGATAGAAACCAAATTGTCACAGCCATTGAAGCAGTTATCTCCTACGAGTACTACAGATGCAGGTATCGTTCCGGAAGTCAGTCCAGTGCAACCTGAGAAACATCCCTTTCCAAATTCAGTAATCCCGGCTGGAATATCAATAGAGGTCAGTTTGCTGCATCCTTTAAAACAGTTCTCGCCGAACTTAGTAACAGATGATGGAATTTTAATAGAGGTCAAATTGGCACACTCAGCAAAGCAATTATCTCCCAGTTCCCTGACTCCAGGCTGAATGATAACGGAAGCCAGATTTTCACATCCACTAAAACAACTCTCCAGTTTGTTACCACCAGAAGATACTGTAATGGAAGTTAAACGGCTACACCCGGAGAAACTGTTTTTTCCTAGATTTGTTACCGAAGAAGGGATGGTTACCATACTTAAGCTGCTGCAATTTGAGAAGCAGTTATCTCCCATAGTTGTTACGCTTGAAGGGATTTCAATGGAAGCTATCTTAGTACATCCGGAAAAGCAGTTATTCCCCAAGACTTTAACACCATTTCCAATAGTTACAGATATAAGTCCTCTACATTCATTAAAGCATCCATCACCTACTTCCTTCACTTCCGAAGGGATAATGATACCAGAAAGTTTCTCACAACCACCGAAGCAGTTCCAGCCAAGCTTATTAACAGTAGAAGGAATTGTAACGGAAGTCAGTCCGCTGCATCCGGAGAAACAATTGTCGCCCAATTCTGTCACGGTATATTCTATGCCATTAGTATCCTTAACAGAACCAGGAATAGCTATTCTACCAAAATAGAGACTGGATTTTGGCAGTACCGTCGCCGTTTTAGTTTCCTGGTTAAGGGCATAGCGGATTTCATTAATTACTGCAAAACTTGTTTTTGCCAACGAGGTACTTGTTGTAACTATCATCATAATTACCACTAAAAGGAAGCTCTTGAAAGAGCAGGAAACATCTAGATTTTTACCCAGGTGTTTCTTTCTAATCATGTAATTTACCATAAAAAATATATTTTGTTGTTTAATTGCCATTAAATGATGCTATATTTCTGCAAAGGTACAAAAAACAAGTGACAGAAAACTAGAAAAAATACACAACTTCTTATTTAGCGATTTTCAAAGAATCAAAATATTTGTCTTATAAATCCTCCCCATTGGCATGATTGTATTCATTATCATAGCACATACAAATGCCGTACTTTCCATAACTTTCACAAATTCTAAACCATACAGGTTTCATAAACATCATTTCCCTATTTTCCATATTGGGAACTTGATAAAACACCGCTTCATACTTCTTTTTGTTAACAGTCATTTCATACGAAATGTTCTCCTCATCAGACAAAGTGTATTTATCAAGCGGAATGTACCGTTTGTTATGTTCAAATTGGCTCACAAGGTTATTGAAACGTATTTTTATTTGGGCTTCATCCACAGGATTTTTATCAGCAAGCATGATTCTATAAACCTTATTCTTGTTTGTGAAGATACGTACACCAACATCAGTTCCATTAAATTCACCTTCTAACCATTCAAGGTCACCCATCTTCTTAGGAACAAACCCTTTGGCTATTAACTTCTGTTTCATTTCTGTCTTTGTACCATCCACAGGTATTCCAAGAAATTCTGTCACGTCTTTGTTTTGTGCGAATGAAGCAAATGATATTGTCATTGCTATCATCATTAAAATAATCTTTTTCATAATCAAAGACTTGACCGTGTTGTCGAGGGCTTAATTTTATTGCAAAGGTATATATAAATATTGGGAGTCCATCATTTTACAAGTACTACCTTTTATTTTAACACTTTCAAGAGAAAACAACAAAGAAACACAACAAATTAAGTTAATATTAGTGTATAGAAACAATCATTCACACATATAATAAAGGAAACACAAAAAGAGGGTGCGCCATAGACTTAGGACACACCCTCCTCGGTTCTGATTGTTTCTGCTTTAAAGTAAATGCAATAATCGGGAGGTGGTGAAAAAATCCACCACCTCCCTCGCAACTTTACCAATAGTTATACTGTCGTAAACTGATAGTCTTTATTCTTATAGCAATTCCAGTTGTTTATTTTCACTCTTGTAGCAACACTCTGGAAAGCATCAAAGACAACCAACTTCAATTCCTTCAACTTGTTCAAAACATTGCGCACAGTCTCTATACAACAGCCACAAAATGCCGCTATATCTCCTAACGTACCGATAAGTTCGCCACGATGTGCATTCGTGTTTGCCACAAGGGAGATTTCATCTTTATGAGACGCATGAAGAGTGAGATACATATATATATTAGTAAGATACTTACATCTGTTCTTATATATACGTTCTATTTCAAACCCTTCTGGAATTTGTATCTGAACATAATTTGTTCCAGGAGACGGTTTTACAGCTGGGATAGTGATGATGTTCTGCTTGATCTTGTCATTGTATTCAAGCTGAATCAAACCATTTCGCATGAGCGTTCTCAGATACCCTTTCGCTTTGTCTATTGAACACTTGAACACTTTTGCAATATACTGTTTTGATGCTACTGTCTGACCTGTAGAAAGAGTAATAGAAGCCCCATTCCAAGAGTCAATAAGCTCTTCGCCCACACTCTTAGCATAGAGCATGAGATATACATTCATTGTCTCTGGCTTTTTGAAACAAGGCTTGAAGTCTGTATCGTGGAGAATATTAATAAGCATACCTCTTCTATTTTATGATTCTGATTACTGGAATGGTATTGCCGGAATACTTACAGGTTCCTATCTGTTCCACTTTGCCTTTAGGAGCCGTGATAATCTGGTCATTCACGTAACTGTCTGTTCCATCATTCTGAAACAGCACTTCGCCCCCAAATCTTATATCTGATGAAAGGTCTTCCACATGTGCTACTGCGCTGCCGTCCTCCAACACTTCATCTACCGTGAATTTGGAGATATGAAGCGTTTTAGGAGAAGCCATCATGGTAATCTCCGGTGTGCTACTTGCTTCGTTTGTGGCAAAGTAAGCAGAACACATGGCAATACATATCATCACCACAAAGAAGATGACGATAAAGCCACAACCAAATTTGATTATCTTTTCAAACATATCATTTATCTTTAAATTGGGTTCACTTAATTATATTTTTTACTTATAGGTAATGAGTCTCTGCCCGGTCTCCCATCCACCTTTACGGTTGAGCATATCCGGTTCATACCATTTGTTAAAAACCACATAGTCACGCTTTGGCTGACGGACTATCACAGCGTTGAACTGTACATTGGCATGGGTCTTCCTTCCTCGAAACGGAATATACTGTCCCTGGTAGGAATGAAGCCCGGACACAAAGGTTCCACCGCTATTCTGGTCAATGCCCACACTTGTAATGATGATGGTGTTGGGCACATACGTCTTCCCATCGAAGCAGGAACCATAGTAGTTCCTACAGAATATTTCCAATACATACTTGCAGTCTGCTACCGAGAGCTGCGCCTTGCATATCCCCACATACAGGATAGCAAGAAGAAACAAAATTATCTTCTTCATATTTAAGATGTGTTAGTTATTTATTCTATTGATATCAAACAATCACAAAATTGTGTACAACATCTACCGTGGTGGTATTTAGCAGGGCAGCAGCCTTGGATTGAGTGATGATACCGCTTGCCAATGCTCTGTAAACCATACTTTCAAACTTTGTAACCTTCTCCTTGTCTATGGAGCTTGACTCTGATTTCTTCATAGAATCAGCACTGCCGAGGTTCTTGCAATAATCAGAATAGTGCTTCGAAGAAATAACTCCGAGATATTTTGCCTTCGCCATCAGAACATCCACAGAAATTCCATACTCATTCTGTAGATATTTCAGTTCCATAAGAGCTATGCCGTTACGCTTCCCCCCTACTACGGAGAAAAATACGTCGTGTGGCAGAAGTATTTCATTAGCGAAGACGCTGCAAAAATGCTCTTTCTTTTTATTATCGATACTCTCATCAAAGCAAAGAATAGCATGTGCCAACTCCTTAAGGGCAGCAAAGCGAAAGCTCTCAGCGTTGAGATTGCTGTTGATGGCTATCACCGGAATAGAGTCGTTTAGGATGGCATGAAGACTGGTGAATGCATCTGACGCATCAATATTAGCTATAATTACGCCCTTTGATTCCAGGAGATTCATTACATTGGTGATAGCAGCGGTACCCATTCCCCATGCCTGGCGAAGAATGGAAGCACCCTGTAATACATCGAAAAGCGTCTTCACCTGATGCTCTGCCAGAACGGAATTGAACGAATGTTCTATTCCACAGATTTCTTCTATCTCACCAGTTCGTTCTATTGTGTTTTCTATGCTACTGGCGATAGCCATTTCTTTCTTCTTGTTCAATCCCTGCAGCTTGCCATAGCGTATGTTTCTGGGAGAAGAGGTTTTGTCGCAGAAAAGATAATCCGGGTTTATCTCCAGGACATCGCAAAGGGCTATCACTATGTCACTTTTAGGCAGCATCACCCCATTCTCATATTTGGATAGAGTCTGTTTGGTGATAATGTTGCCCATCATATCACATAGCTGCTGCATAGACAATCCTCGCATTAATCGAGCGTTATGCAATTTTTCCGCAAAGCCTTTCTTTAAGTCCATCATATTATTATTTTGAAATAGTTATGATTATAGTAAAAACCTTTTTAGTAAGAAATACTTACTAAGAACCTTCCTACTTATTGTCTTATCAACTCATCTGAGCGGATGGATAGCCAGAAGGAAAGATACCTATTTATATCTTTGGCACTAAGGTCTTATCGTCTAAAGCCCCCTTCCGATACCCCCTACCTTCCCATTTCTTGGCGAAGGCTGCAGCCACTATTTTTTGTTGCTTTTCGTTTGCTGTCATAATGTTGCAATATGCATAATTTACAATATATTATAAAGAAAACAGTTTTTCATATTAACGAGAAAAACTATCAACTTCTATTTATTTTTTCCAACAATTCATCCGGTGTCAGTATTTCCATTTTCGAGAAACCGAACCATTTTTTGCCCAAGTCTTTGATGGATGCTCCTATGTGATATACATCATCGTCTATACAAAGGAAACGGTCATGCGACAACCGGAATGCTTCAACGTCAATCGGTGTATATTGGGCGTTATGACGGTCTAAGTCGAGTTGAAATTGACGGCTTATTTGTTGAGTATAGATAACCGCAGGCACGTTTTCTTCTCTTTTGTCGAGCAAGGTTAATACTGTCTCATCAACATAGTTGTCTATGAGAATTATGCGTTTCTTAGCACTTTTAATCAAGTCGCCCACGAATGTATAGGCATCATAAATCTGTCCGTTATAAAACACACCTTGCTTTGGCTTTGCGCTGCCTTCATCTAATTTACGGAACACCTCATCTATGCGCTTGTCTGTCACTTGCTGATGCTGCAGCATTTCCAATTGATGGTACTCAATTGTTTCCAAGCGGCTGAACACAGAAGCGTTGTTCGCCATAAAATGACGCATTGATGTAAAAGCTCGCATTATGCGAATATTCACTTCAATTGCCGTTTTAGAACGAAGAACACCGCTCAACATAGCTACGCCATTTTCAGTGAAGGCATAAGGCGAGTATTTTACGTTACTACCACGTCCTTCGTTCAAGATGCCAATTTGGCATCTTGAACATTCTTCTTTAGTCAACTGAAACATAAAATCTTCTGGAAAACGCTCTATATTACGCTTTACCTGCCTGTTTAGTTGCGAAGTTTCTACTTGGTACAACCGTGCCAGGTCACGATCTAGAATAATCTGTTGCCCTCTTATTACTTTTATAAGAGACTCTATATTATTTGTAAAGCTAATATTGTCACGTTCTGTGATTTGTTGTATCTTACCTTCATGTTGTTCCATAATTAACACCTAACTAAGATTACTAATTCTGCTCTTCATCATCATCAGAGTTCTCTTCCTCCTGTTCCTTCTCCTTTTCGTTCGCATCCGCAATGTTGCTATTGCAAACATCGATGATATCCTGAAACGGTTTCTTGTCCTCTGCTTGGACAAGCTTCTCTTCTGCCATTGCCTTGATAGCCTCGAACTGCTCTAGAGAGAACTCATTAGAAGTATTCATACCTTTCTTGCGTGCAGTTATTCTCACTTCATAACCATCTTCACAAACCGCATAGAAGGTGACTACAGAGTTTGTGTCCTTGCACATTTGAAGTAAGTACTTTGTTACTCCTTCCTCATCCTTGGATGGAGTGCAATCTATGTTGTTTTGATTCTGTTTCATAATCTATGTATTTTATTTATTAATATCTAACTACAGCTACCTGCAAGTTATGCTTCTTGGCTGTATCTATCATGTTCTTTGTGCCCCGGCTCTTGCCATTCCAGAAGGCGATAAGTGTATGAGCCACGCTAGCCATCTTTGCATTTCGGATTGGTCCGGCAGCTCTACCATTGGCTTTCCAGTCAGCAGGAAACGTCTTCAGCTCGTAACCTCGTTCCTGGGCATAGCGTTCACCCAGGGTATCAGCACCACTGGCATGACCGGAGACGATCACGATATTTTCCGGCTTCTTATTCTGTAGGTAGAAGTCACACTTCTCCTTCAGCAGTTCGTAATCTGCAAAGTCTCTGCATCCTGCAACGATGACTTTGTATTTCGTGATTGAATCTATTATCAGCCTGTTAGCTGTATCTACTTCTGCTTGACTCATATTGCTTATTATTGATTGTTCTTTTCCAAAGATTTCGGCTCTTCATACGTTTTGTAAAGCTGGCACAGAACATTTTTATTCTTGACAACCAGGTAGAAAACCACTTCACCCTTTTTGGGTTGATAAGCAGCTCCTACAAAAAGAGCCGTCTTTCCGTCAGTCAAGACATACTTTTCCCAACCTTGTTTTAAAGAAGGTGTTCTAACGCTATTATAATAATCTTTAGCAATCTTTGAAAGTTCAATAATATCCATACTATAGAATTTTGAAAAATTAAACTTATTCTTCTCTTAGAAATTTAGCGGAAGCTTGCAACATGATGATAGATTGCTGAACCGTCTTCCGTGCCTGGTAATCAGAACCGGCATCATCCAGATACTGTCTGTTCATTCTGACCATCGTATTGAGATAATCAGCACACTCTTCCTTGCTTGGATTAAGCAGATGAATACTACAGGAAACGGTCTTCATAAAATAATCCATACCTTTTTTGAGTAGAGTCCTGATATTGCCGACATTAGGATGAGTACCAATCATCTGATATATCTGTATGCGAAGGCTGACACCATTTCGTGGGCATCCAATTCTGTAATCGTCCCCCACTTCCTCTTTTTCTCCATCCACATAATCGACCTTGGCGAGGAAGCCATTGTCCTTATCGGTACAAACAAGAAAGTCACATTCACCACGTTTATGATTGCGACTGGTATCTACTATGAATAAAGGGATTTCTCTCTTTGCCATAAGTAATGCACCGCTGCCCTACGGATTTATTTAGGCTTCTAGCACGCCTTATTCTATCAAGTTAAATTAATCTGCAACTGGTTACAGATATTTTTTATTCTCTTTTCTGTTTAGATTCACAAGGAAAAAATTGCCAGATGCTTTATCAGCAGCTTCCTGTGCTTCTTCCATTGTTTCAAAACGTTTTTCAATAACGCAACTACATGGAATTACTTTAGCCCAAGGTTTAGCTACCGCCTCATTTACCTCATCTATATCCTCTACGGAAGGCTTGAAGTATTCAATACCTTTTGACTTGCGTCCGGTCTTCCAAAAGGCTTCAATAGCAACATTTTTTGCGCTATCTTCATTATCAGCTTCAACAATATTTTCAAAGCCTTCAAATTGCTTATATCCGAAAGACCCATCAGAATATATATGTCTGTACCAATAAAAGCCATGAACATAATATCTTTTCATTATAAATCACCGCTGCCCTACGGATTTATTTGAGTATCTGGCTCACCCTATTAATAAATAACTGTCCCTTTGAATAGAATCAATCAAGACACTGCAAAGGTACAAAAAAGTATTTTATCACCCAAACAAATGTGGGTTATTTTTTCACAATTAACATTCTGTTTGTTCACACATTCTCGGACATATCGGGTAACCAGATTCCTGTCTAGCCTTTTTTATGATTTCTCATTTCCTTCGATCCGAGATTTTTTTTAGAGATACATCGGTCTA
>JAIJLI010000157.1 GCA_022722495.1 Dialister sp.
GTGTCCAATTTTAGTTTACCACTTCAACCGCTAGCATGCCCCTATTGCCTTCGGCACTTCCCCCGAAGGGGGAAGCAAGACGTTACGTAGCTAACGATTCCCTTAACTTAATAGCATTACCTCTGCGGGGCACCTTCCCCTCGAGGGGAAGGCTGCGATACGAGAATACCATCTTCTAAAAAAGGCGGCGAAGCCACCACGAGAACCCTGAACCCTGAACCTTGAACCCTGAACCAAATGAAAGCAAAGTAAAAAGGGGCTGTGAAGAAATGAATCCTCATTTCTTCACAGCTCCTTCTTTATTCTCCGATGATCGGCTTTTTTTCTGCGATGCCTACTTTTCTGGGATAGGTCTTGGGACAGGGCGCGGTCTTTCTGATATAGAGGATCACGCGCTGGTCGCCGGCGGGAAGGGTGAGCTCCTTCTTTTCCTCGAGCGTGCCATGGAGCTCACGCAGGATACGGCCTGCCTGCTTGAGTTCCTCTTCCGCGCCGGGCCCTTTCATGGCACAGAAGACGCCGCCGACCTTGACGAAGGGCATCGCCCACTCTGAGATCACGGGCATCGCCTTCACGGCTCTGGCGGTGACGACGTCGAAGGACTCACGGGTCTTTTTGCGGCGGCCGCCTTCTTCTGCACGGATGTGGACGCACTTCACATTCCGGATGCCCAGCTCGCGGCAGGCATCCTCGATGAAGGTGAGCTTCTTCTGGATGGAGTCCACGAGCACCACGTACATGTCGGGACGCAGGATCGCGAGCGGCACGCCGGGAAATCCGGCGCCTGTCCCAAGGTCAAGTACGCGGCCATTCTGCGGAAAATATGCCGGATCATAGACGGTCATGGAGTCATAAATGTTCTTGATGAGACTCTCTTCCCCGTCTTTGATGCCGGTGAGATTCACTTTCTTGTTCATGGCCATCAGCATGGCATTGTACTCTGTCATTTTTCTCGCCGCGTCCTCATTCGCTGCGAGACCCAGAGCTTCCATCATTTCTGCAACTGTCATTTTGATTTCCCTTTCAAAATTACTTGAGAATGGTGATATATGGGTTCAGGGTTTAGGGTTCAGGATTTAGGGTTCAGGGTTAGCCCGTGGGACGGGGCGTCCCTTGATTGCGCTTGAAAGCCTCTCGCTCACTCTAGTTAGAAGTTAGAAGTTAGGAGTTAGGAGTGGTGGTGCGGCGCATAAAAATCAGAAGCGCCGCGGAGTATAAATAGGGCGATGCCCAAAGATTGCATTTCAGTCGCCAGCCACTAGTTACTCCTAATCCCTAACCACTTACCCCTGCTGCCACAAGTTTGAAAGACGGAAGGAGTGGCTAGGGATTAGGGATTGGGGATTAGAAGCAAGCGGTGATCGAAATTTCGCAATCGGCACGTTGACCGTTCTGCAAGGAAGATCTCTCGGCTACGCTCGAGATGACGACGGCGCGAAGCGCTATCAAAATTTTGCGGCGCTTCATTATTTTTTGCACCGCACCACAATTCCTAATTTCTCACTTCTAATTTCTCATTCAAGCGAAACTTTCAAACGTAATCAAAGGGCGCACGCCCCTATGGGCTAACCCTGAACCCCGCCAACCTGAACCTTTTACTTTCCCTTCATTCGCTTCACATAGACCATCAGGACCGACATATCCGCCGGAGAGACGCCGGAGATGCGGGAGGCCTGCCCCAGAGAGAGCGGGCGGATCTGATCGAGCTTCTGGCGGGCTTCGATGGAGATGCCGTCCAGATGGAGATAGTCGATATCTTCAGGCATCTTTTCCTTTTCCATGCGCGCTGCCTTTTGGACGGCGGCTTCCTGACGGGCGATATAGCCCTCGTACTTCACCGTGATCTCCATCTCCTCGACGGCCTCCGGATCGAAGACGGGGCAGCCAAGGACATCGACCATGGTCTGGTAGGTCATCTCGGGACGCTTTAAGATCTTATCCGCACCGATGCCTGTCGTGAGCGGAGCAGAGCCGACGCTTGCAAGCGCTGCATTGACAGCCGCCTTGGGCGTGAAGCGCTTCGCATGGATATAGGCCATCGCTTCCTCATAGGCCTTTTTGCGGGAAAGGAAATGCGCGTAGCGCTCTTCTGTCACAAGGCCGATGTCATGGCCCTTCTCGGTGAGGCGAAGATCCGCATTGTCCTGACGGAGGATCAGGCGGTACTCGCTGCGGCTGGTCATCATGCGGTACGGTTCATTCGTCCCCTTCGTGACGAGGTCATCGATGAGCGCACCGATGTAGGCTTCGTGGCGGGCGAGGATGAAAGGCTCTTTTCCCTTGATCTTGAGCGCCGCATTGATGCCGGCCATGAGCCCCTGTGCCGCGGCTTCCTCATAGCCGCTCGTGCCATTTGCCTGTCCTGCGGAGTAGAGGCCCGGGAGCTTCTTCACCTCGAGCGTCGGATAGAGCTGGAGCGGGTCTAAGAGGTCATACTCGATCGCATAGGCCGGACGCATGAGCTTCACATCCTCGAGCCCCGGGATGGTGCGCAGGAAGGCGTACTGCACGTCGATCGGCATGGACGTCGACATACCCTGGACGTACATTTCATTCGTGTCAAGGCCTTCCGGCTCGATGAAGAGCTGGTGACGCTTCTTATCTGCAAAGCGGACGACCTTATCCTCAATGGACGGGCAGTAGCGCGCACCGACGCCGTGGATCTTGCCCGCATACTTCGGGGCGCGCATCAGGTTATCACGGATGATCTGGTGCGTTTCCTCATTGGTATAGGTGAGCCAGCAGTTTCGCTGATTCCTGTCCTCACGTTCATTCATGAAGGAGAAGGCATGGTTCATCGGATCACCCTTTTCGAGCGCCATATGATCCAGATGCAGGCTTCTGATATCGACACGGCTCGGCGTGCCGGTCTTGAAGCGGAGGATCTTTAGCCCGTGCTTCTTCAGATTCTCTGACAGACCGACCGAGGGACGCATGCCATTCGGACCGCCGGAGTACATCGTCTCACCGATGATGATCTCGCTGTCGAGGTACGTCCCCGTCGCCAGAATGACCGCCTTCGCGCGGTACTCTTCATGAAGCTCGGTCGTGATGCCGACGCATGCCCCGTCTTCCACGAGGATATCCATCACCTGCACCTGCTTCAGGTCGAGATTCTCTGTATTTTCCACCACCTTCTTCATATAGGTGTGGTACTTGTTCTTGTCCGACTGCGCGCGGAGCGCGTAGACCGCCGGCCCCTTGCCGAGATTCAGCATGCGCATCTGGATGGCTGTCGCATCGGCTGCGATGCCCATCTCGCCGCCCAGTGCATCGATCTCCTTTACAAGATGACTCTTCCCCGGTCCGCCGATCGCCGGATTGCATGGCATCATGGCGACATTTTCCAGAGAGATCGTGGTGAGCAGCGTCTTCATCCCCATGCGCGCTGCCGCAAGTGCCGCCTCGCAGCCTGCATGGCCTGCGCCGACGACGATCACATCATACGTATCAATGAGATACATGGTATCCTTCTTTCTTTGCCTCGCAGGAGCTCTTCTCCTGCACCTGTTGATTGCTTATATTCCAAAGTCTTATTATATAAAATTTTTTCGTCCATTTCAAAGAAAGAATAGAGGAAGGTTGGCGGGTTCGGGGTTCGGGTTGGAGGGTTCAACAGGTTCTAAGGGTTCGGAAGGTTCAACAGGGTTGGTGCAGCGCATAAAAATCAGAAGCGCCCCGGAGTATAAATAGGGCGATGCCCCAAAGTGGCATTTAAGTCACCAGTCACTAGTCACTCGAGACTCCTAATCCCTAGCCACTAATCCCTAATCCCTGCTTTCAAACTTCAGGGTTCGGGGTGAACACAATGAGAAATGGTGGTAGCGGCTTTGCCGCAAATATATAATGGGCGATGCCCGCTGGCTGTGAGATTAGCGGCACTCTCGTATCGTCATTTCGAGCGTAGTCGAGAAATCTTTCTTGCATAACGGTTATCGAAGAATGTGCCCTGGTAGCATCCTCAATACCTCTCGTTTCCCGTCACCAAACATATGTCGATTTCCTGCCTGCCATAGAGATCCCTCCACTTCGGTCGGGATGACGTTGTGCGGTGTCCCCTTCGCGCAACCTGAACCCCGAACCCTGAACCAGACAACCTTTATTTCCCCACGCAGAACCTTTCGAAGATGGAATTGATGAGCTCCTGATCCACCGTGTCTCCGGTGATCTCCCCCAGCGTATGCCACGCCTCGGTGACATCAATGGTGATGCAGTCCGCAGGCATGCCAGAGCGGATGGACTCTTCGGCGCGGCGGACGGCCGCGAGAGCTTTCTTCACCAGATCCACATGCCGCAGGTTCGTCAAGAAAAGCTCACGGCCCGCGGAGACATCCTGATGCTGAGTGATATGATGGAGCTCCTCCTCCAGCTCGGCCATGCCGCTGCCGTAGCGAGCGGAGATCGGCACGACCGGAATATCCCCAGCGAGCGCTTTCACATCTCTCGTCTCGATCTCCTGCGGCAGGTCATACTTATTCAGGATGACAAGCGCCTTTCTTCCGTGAAGAGAGGTGAGCAGTGCGCGGTCCTCTTCCGAGAGCGGGCGAGAGCCGTCGATGACTGCCATGATGAGGTCAGCCTTCTCCATGGACTTCTTCGCGCGCTCGATGCCGATGCGCTCGATCTTGTTCTCCGTCTCACGGATGCCGGCTGTATCCATCAGGATGAGCGGCACACCGCCGATCTTGATGGACTCCTCGATGGTGTCGCGCGTCGTCCCGGGAATGTCCGTCACGATGGCCCGCTCCTCCTGCAAAAGCGCATTCAAAAGGCTCGATTTCCCTGCATTCGGACGGCCCACGATCGCCGTGCGCAGGCCATCGCGGATGATGCGCCCCTCTTCGGAGCGAGAGAGCAGCGTCCGAAGCGATGAATCGATGGCAGAAAGTCCCTCTTCGATCTCCTCATTCGTGAGATCCTCCAGGTCTTCCTCCGGATAGTCGATGGTGACTTCGAGCTTGGCGATCAGATCCTTCAGTTGGTCGCGCGAAGCACGCACGAAGGAGGAAAGCGCGCCCGAGAGATGGCTTTCTGCCTGCGAGAGCGCCGCCGCCCCCTTCGCCTCGATGATATCCATCACGGCTTCCGCCTGCGACAGGTCGAGGCGGCCATTCAAGAAGGCCCGCTTCGTGAATTCACCGCGGTGCGCGGGGACGGCCCCCTTTTCCAGAACGAGCGAGAGCGTCTGGCGGAGCGCCTCCATCGAGCCGTGGATCTGAATCTCCACGACATCCTCGCCCGTGTAGGAATGCGGCGATCTCATGTAGACGGCGAGCCCCTCGTCCACCTGCCGATCCCCTTCCATGACACGGCCGAAATACATGCGGTACGGCTCCGCTTCATGAAAGCTCTTGATCTTCTTCGTATGAAATACGCGGTCTGCGACATCCGCCGCCTGCATGCCGGAAATGCGGATGATGCCGATCCCGCCCTCGCCCGGGCTGGTCGCGATCGCCGCGATGGTGGTCTCTTCGTACATAGGTTGGTACTCCTTCGGAATGGTAATCCCACAAATCATGAGAGAGATTAGAAAGCAGGGACCGGCGACCGGTCCCCGGCTGCTTTTATTCTTTTTCCATTATAACGAACACAGAGGGAAGTGGCTAGGAAATTTGGGGTCAGCCCCTGGGGCGTATCTCTCTTTGAT
>JAIJLI010000158.1 GCA_022722495.1 Dialister sp.
AGAAGCGTATGATAACATACAATGTAGATGGCGTGAAAATGCCAAAGATCAAGAAGCGTGATACGAGTGCCTGGATTCGCAAGGTAGCTGCCTCTCATGACCGCAAGGTAGGAGAGATTGGCTACATGTTTGTGGATGATGAGAAGATTCTCGAAGTGAACAACGAGTATCTGGGTCATGATTACTATACCGATGTCATCACCTTCGATTATGATGAGGATGATGTGATTAACGGCGACATCGTGATTTCGCTCGATACAGTCCGCACCAATGCCGAGCAGTTTGGCAAGACCTACGATGATGAGCTTCATCGCGTCATCATCCATGGCATCCTGCACCTCTGCGGAATCAACGACAAGGGTCCTGGAGAGCGCGAAATCATGGAGGAGAACGAGAACAAGGCGCTCGCCCTGCTCGAAGGTGCTTCGATATTGAAGAAGTAAAGCCTTTCTCTATAATTTGAGGAAGCTAGGTTTCTTCAATTTCAGGTAGAAGTATAGAAAAAACAACTGTTAACTGTTAACCTGTTAACTTCTGAATGTGGTTGATGGTTAATACAAAAGAAGAAAGATGTTCTATCAACTTATACAAAAGAAAAGAGATTTATGGTTTCAATCTTCTGATTGTACGGTTTTATACCTCGTTGATTATATTGATCAGCGAGGTATGTTGCGTGATGCCCAGATTGATGCTATCAAGACTTATCTGTTTTTGAAAATAGCCTGTCAGGGCAAGCCGCTTTGGCAACTTTTTGCAGAAGGCAAATTTAATGAAACTGACGTTGATGCAGAGGAAATCAATGCAGAGGCACGGGATGTGATGACAAAGAATCCTGCTGCGTTGGCCTTGTATCAGTATAGTAGACAGAAAGACCGCAACGGCAAGCAGATAGCTCCAGAGCTGGAGCAGTTTATCCGTCATCATGCCAGGGAGATTGATTACGAGAAAGTGTTGAAGGATATCTTTTACCAGGTAACTTATTCGGATTATCTTTTCAGTCTTCCTATGGGTGCGGGAAAAACCTATCTGATGGCCGCATTCATTTATATAGATTTATACTTTGCTCAGAATGAGCCGCATAATCCGATATGGGCACATAATTTTCTGATATTGGCACCATCCGGCTTGAAGTCAAGCATTGTTCCTAGTCTTCGTAGTATTCAGAACTTTGACGTTACCTGGCTTTTCCCGGCAGCTACAGCCATGCAGCTGAAGAGGCTCGTAAAATTTGAAATCCTTGATGAGCAAAAAAGTGCCAGGAAAAGCAATGTAATCAGAAATCCCAATGCGTTTAAGATTAACCAGCATTGGGATGGAGGTACGATGATGGGATTGGTGGCTATTACAAATGCAGAGAAGGTTATCTTAGACAGATGGGAGGAGAACGGGAAAGACCAGAGTCTTCTTTCGGATGATGAACGCCGGCTGGTGGATGTGGCTAATGAGCTGCGCAATATGATAGGTAAAATACCTTCTCTTTCTATTTTTATCGATGAGGTGCATCATGCTTCTGATGGTGAAATCAAACTCCGTCAGGTGGTTACAGGATGGGCTACTCAAGGTTGTAATTTCTGCAATGTGCTTGGCTTTACGGGCACTCCTTATCTGGGAAAAGCAGAGAAGGTGACATTGGGCGGAAGTTTCAATATCAAGAATACCAATATCACCAATGTGGTGTATTTCTATACGTTGATGGAGGGTATCGACAACTTCCTGAAGCGTCCCGAAGTAAAGTTTACGAACCATGATATGCTGACCATTGTGAGAAGCGGAGTGTATGAGTTTCTCGATAAATATAAGGATACAACCTATGCTGATGGAACCTGTGCGAAGCTTGCTGTATATTGCGGTCAGATTCCAACTCTCGAAGAAGAAATCTATCCTCTCGTATCCGAGATTGTAACGGAATATGGATTGAACCCTGCAGAGGTGATTCTGAAGCGCCATAAGGGTAGTCATTCCTCTAAGGCAGGTGCCAGAAAATATGCAGAGCCCGAAGGTTCAGAGGCAGCTTTCGCCATGCTCGATTCGCCTACCTCTAAAATCCGTATCGTGCTGCTGGTGCAGATAGGAAAGGAGGGATGGGATTGCAAGAGCCTTACGGGCGTGGTGCTGCCTCATGAAGGGGCGTGCCCTAAGAACATGGTGCTGCAAACTTCCTGCCGCTGCCTGCGACAGGTGGTTCGGGGCGAACAGGAAAAAGCCTTGGTTTGGATGAACAGGTGGAATGCCGACAAACTCAACAAGGAATTGAAGCAGCAGCAGAACATCACACTCCAGGAATTCAGCAAGAAGCCGGAACCTGCAAAGAAGCGCATAGAGCGATTCTCACGTATGGATAAGCAGCAGGTGCCACCCATTGATTTCTTCCAACTGAAAGTGGAATATGAAACTCAGGTGATCGAAGAACAGCCAGATACTGCCACGCTGCTTGCTGACGAAAGTTTGAAGCAGAAGGCTAACCGCTCGCTGGTTTATGTTCAAGACTTTGAAGGAAACATGCTCGGCTATGAGGAGCTGAGAAAAGAGAATGGAGAGAGCTTCACTTACCACTGGTGGTTGCAGAAAATAGCCAAGGAAAGTATGGGGGCGCTGAGTATGAAAGAATTGAAACAGTATGAGACTCAGCTGCATAAACT
Source organism: Dialister sp. (assembly GCA_022722495.1). Classification (GTDB taxonomy): domain Bacteria; phylum Bacillota; class Negativicutes; order Veillonellales; family Dialisteraceae; genus Dialister. Next base: position 2,640 of record JAIJLI010000158.1, read on the forward strand.
GTTCGATGAGATTACGATTGCTGATGAGCAGGATGGGAAATATCGTACAGAGAATATGGAGTATGACCATTATCAGATACGTGCCAACATCCGGAAGGCTTTTGTGCCTAAGCGTGATTTCCGCATCTCAGAAGAGGTGGTTCCTGATACGGCAACCATCCTCTCGGTGGAGCAACCTATGCCTCTTGATGTGGAAGACGACAGCCGTTTCTATCCAAGCGAGAAAGTGGTGAAGGAAATCCTGGCATGGGATAATGACCCGGGCAAGATGGAACTCCCGCCAGAAGTGAAGGCAGTTGTGGAAAAGATGAAGGCTGCCGGATTCTCTGATACTGACATCCAGATGATGGTGAAAGACAAGCTGCCTAAGGATGAATATCCTGAGCGCAATCAGACTTACCATTATCTGCCTTACCGCTTCGACAGTAACCTGGAGAAGGAATACTTTGCCAACGGATTGATTCCGCTGATGAAGGATAAGCAGCTGGAGTATTACTTCAATGGCGATGATACGCTTACAGAGTTCAAGATTCGCTGCTATCGCAGGGAGGGCAAGCACTGGCAGTATGATGGACTTTATTATCCCGACTTCCTGGTGCTCAGCCGTGATGCAGAGGGCAAGATCGACCGCATTTGCATCATAGAGACGAAGGGCGAGGTATATGCTGCCAAGTTCAAGGAGCACCTGGAGTTTATGCGAGATGTGTTTGTGCCAAAGAACAATGAGGCTTTCCATCGCAAGCGATTCCAGTTCCTTTATCTGGAGGACACCATTTCTGCTGAAGAGAGAATGGCAAAGACCTTACAGATGATCAAGGAATTTTTCATGTAATAAAGAATAAATATAATGGCTACAAAATATATTTCATATTATCCCAATACCCTGGAGGGGCAAGCCCTCCTGGATAATTTTGTGCGCACTCGCCGCATTCTCCGCTATCGTGACAACGATCGCATCGTAGAGCATATTAAGCGAGGAATGCCGCTCTATGAGGTGGAATCTCTCGAAAAGAGAGGCGCCAACGAGAAGCATAACCTGATGATGCATGGTGAGTGCCTTTCTACCTGTGCCTATCTCAAGGAGCAGGGCATAGAGGTGGATTTGGTTTATATCGACCCGCCCTTTGCCAGCGGAGCCGATTATGCCAAGAAAATCTATATCCGCCGCAATCCGCTTGTGCAAAAGGCAATGAAAGAAGCGGAGCAGAATCTCGACAATGAGGAAATGAAAGAGTTTGAGGAGAAAATGTACGGAGACATCTGGGACAAGGAAAGATACCTCAACTGGATGTACGAGAATCTGATGGCAATCAAGAGCGTGATGAGCGAGAATGCAAGCATCTATGTGCATCTGGATTATCACATCGGACACTATGTGAAGATTCTTATGGACGAGATTTTCGGAGAGGAGAACTTCAGAAATGAGATTGTGTGGCATTATTATAATAAAATGCAAGGTAACGTAAATCGTTTTGCTTCAAATCATGATTCAATTTATTTTTATAGTAAATCAGATAAGTATGAGTTTACGCCAATAAAAGAAAAGCGTGATCAAACAGCAAAGCAAATAAAACGTGTTTGGAATAAAGAAACTCAAAGATTAGTAAATGCTAAGGATGATAATGGTAGAATCATCTATATTGAGACAGACGAAAAATCAATTGATGATGTTTGGCGTATGTCTATGCTTCAACCGGCCGATAAAGAAGAACCCTTAGATTACGCCACTCAGAAGCCGGAAGCCCTTTTGGAGCGTATTATCAAGGCTTCATCCAACGAAGGAATGCTCGTGGCTGATTTCTTTGGCGGAAGCGGGGCAACCGCAGCCGTGGCTCATAAGCTCAACCGCCGCTTTATTCATGGCGACGTGAATATCAATAGCCTTCAGACGGCTCGCGACCGACTGGTTAATGCCGGAGCAGAGTTTGAGATAAAGGAAGTGAAAGATGGCGTGCGTCTCTTCAGAAATCCTGTACAGACGATGGATAAGCTACGCGACAACCTGATACCGGGTTTAACAGCCAACGCCAAGCTGGACAGCCAATATTGGGCAGGCTCTATCATGGACAGCAAGTATGGTATGATGCCCGTATATCTGCCTAATCTACTCGATGGAAGCAAGCGAGTGCTGGATAAGAGTGAGATGATGAACATCATCCATAAGGCGCTGCCTGATTTGCCTGATGAGGTGAAGCGTGTCATCATCTATTACGTGGATGTGGAAGAGATAAACGAGTTGCGCCAATTCATAGAAGCCGAAAACCAGCAGACGCTGATAGAATTTGAGTTGAGAGACTTGAAGCAGGTGCTCGACGAGGTGATAATGGAAGATGAGGCTGAATGGGATTTGCAAGAAGCCAAGGATTCGCTGGGCTTGTCGATGGGATGGAAACTTCAACTGAAATCATTCCATAGCGACCGGGTAGCAAAGAAAGTTCATGATTTCAACGAAAAAGGTGTTCTGCAGACAAACAAGAAACGAGCAAGCGGTAAGAGTGCCAACTTCTCGAAAATAAAACTTAGCGATGAAGGGCTGGAAACCATCGAATGGGCTTCTGTAGATTGCGTCAATGCTGAGAAAAATGCTCCTTGGCACAGTGATATGGAGGTGAAGATAGAGAAGATGGGAACCGTAACCATCAACGGAAAGAAAACCCAGGATTATTGGGATGCTAGCATTGTATCAGACAATAAGCCTTTGCGCTTGAAAATTCGTAATATTTGCGGGGATGAAACCATTTTCGTTCTATAAGCGAAAGCGGTGGAAGTATAGAAAAAACAGCTGTTAACTGTTAACCTGTTAACTGCGAATAAAAAAGGGAGATTTCAACCATCATCGTTGGAGTCTCCCTTTACTGTATGCTCGGCATGAGCTTATTCTAATGGGTGTAAGTCCCTAACAAGCCCTAATAGCGGGAATTGTATAGCCAATAGCAAGGGTGTCCACTGCGAGG
>JAIJLI010000159.1 GCA_022722495.1 Dialister sp.
GCACCATAGGCATGGCTCAGCCCCATACATCCCAATCCTACGGCAGACACACGGAGTCCGCTCATGCCTAATGTTCTGAATTTCATAGTTTTCTCTTTGGTATTTCTGCTTATTGACGACCTTAACGTCTGATTTATTCAGCTGCTTTAACCAAGCCTCGCCACTCCATAAACTGCTTGGCAATTTTTCCGTCGTGGTGGTCGAAGAAGAGACTGTGGGCGGTGTCGAGTGTAGCAATAGCCTTCATGTCTTCAGCATCGAGTTCGAAATCGAAGAGATTCAGATTCTCCTGCATGCGCTCCTTGTGGACGGTCTTAGGGATGATGATTACATCGCTCTGCAGCAGCCAGCGCAAGGCCACTTGTGCAGCAGTCTTGCCGTGTTTCTCGCCAATCTGGGTGAGGGTAGGGTTGGTGAACAGTCCGTTGAGACCTTCTGCCAGGGGAGCCCACGCCATGATATGAGTGCCAAATTCATCCATGAATTTGCGCGCCTCGTGCTGCTGATTGAAGACATGGGTCTCTACCTGGTTGACCATTGGCGCAATCTCCATGTTGGAAGCAAGATCCACAAGATGGTCTGGGAAGAAATTGCTCACTCCGATGGCACGAAGCTTGCCTGCCTTGTAAGCCTTTTCCAAGTCACGATAGGCACCGTAGCGGTCGCAGAAAGGCTGGTGGAGGAGCATCAGGTCGATGTGGTCGGTCTGCAGTTTGCGCAGACTCTCATCGATGCTCTTCATGGTCTGTCCCTCACCATAGTTTGAAATCCAGACCTTAGACACAAGGAAAAGTTCATCACGATTCACGCCGCTCTTTTTCCATGCGCAGCCCACAGCTTCCTCGTTTTGATAAGCCTGTGCGGTGTCAATCATTCGATAGCCTACGCTTATCGCATCCATCACGCATCGTTCGCACTCATCAGGCGAAACCTGATAAACTCCATATCCCATCTGTGGCATTTCTACGCCATTGCTTAACTTAATCTTATTCATAATTATCTTGATTTTATTTTGATAAATTCTCCTGAATCCATTTCTGCAGTAAGTCGGCAAGAACCACATTGTTCTTTTCTGCAAAGAGGAAGTGGCTGTTGCCCTTGATTCCTATCTTCGGCAATATTACGAGCTGGGCTTTGCCACCATGACGGTTGATGCAATCAACAAACATCTTTGCCATGTCCACTCTTACTCGCCAATGGTCGAGCGCCCAGTCCTGACTTGGTGTTTCCGGGATGTTATCGCCGTAATATATAATAATAGGTATGTGGGTGAGCTGCTCGAAGTCTTTGGCAGAGATGGCTTTTGCCTTCAAAACTCCATACGAGTCGTTGCACTTGATAGGTGCTGGAACTTCGCCTTCAGGGAATATGAAATCGCTGCCTGGCTCATAGGCTGCCACCGCCTTAACATGGTTGCTCTTGATGGCAGTCAGCCAACCCGGACCGCCTCCTTGTGAATGGGTGACAAGGATTCCGTCGCCCGATTTCTCGAACACGGCAGCCACGGCATTGGCAATCACTTCTGGGTCAAAATCGCCCGTATTGGGAGTAATCTGACGGAAGAACTGCTCCAAGCTGGCAGAATCATCAGGAAACTGACTGCCTGCGAAAAGATTGGGCCAATGTCCCATTCTGAAATTCTCAAACCAATACTGATCCTGAGGCTTGGCTGTGATGGAAGCCGAAACGGTAGAATTTCCAGCTCGTCCACGTCGGGGCTGATCTACAATGTAAGTACTGAATCCACGTCGCAGGAAGAGGGTTCCGAAACCTTCACGTCCATCAGGCGTAGTTTCCCATGTCTTGCCCGATTGTCCTGCTCCATGCAGGAACACCATCGGGGTGGGATCTGAAACTGCAGGTATCTGATAAGATACGTATGCGTGGTCGCCATGTAGCGTCTGTCCCTGCGGATTGGTCTGATCGTGAGTATCATATACTCCTTCGCCCTTGATGATGGTTCCGCCAGCCAGGAAACTACCCTGTTCTTTTATGATAAGCGGAGCATTGTTAGAGTTGTTCTGCGCAAATCCTGCACAGGCGAAAAGCAGCGTAACGGCTGCAATAAATATCTTTTTCATTTTGCTATAACTGTTTTTGTTATGACTGCTATTATTTTGCTTCTTACGTTTAGCATAACGGCAACGAAACTTAAAATCACGAAGAGCAACATTATCCATGCCATTGTGAAAGGAGTGCCTGTAGAGAATGTGGCCAGCAGCAAGGAAGAGATGATGCCACTGCCATACTGCAAGGCTCCCACGAACGCCGCCGCCGAACCAACCATGGTGGCTGGGACGGCATCAAGCGCCGCCGCATTGGTGCATGATGCGATGATGCCGTTCATGCTGAAGATGATGAATACGAAACTGATGATGGCTAATATTCCGCCCCAACCCGTCATGGCAGACAGGAAAAGACCTATGCCGCCAATGATGGCAGTAGAGGTGGAGAACAGCAGAAGCTTGTCAAGAGAATAGTGGGTAACCATTTTACGGTTGAACAGTCCTATGCTTGACACACCTATCATGTTCATTCCGAAGAGCAGTCCGTAATATCTTGCATCCACATGAAAATAAGAGATATAGACAAACGGCGAACCTGTTATAAAGGCATAGATGGCAACATAAAAGAAAGCCACGCTCAATGTATATGCCATATAGGGCTTGTTGCTGACAAGATGCAGATAGCACATAAATTCGCGCTTGATGGAATCGTTGGCTCTTTTCTCTTTAGGTAGGGTTTCGGGCAAGAAGAATACAGCCACGAAAAGCATTGCACTCAGAGCCGTCATCAGCCAGAATATGGCTCTCCACGACCATATGTCCTGCAAGAAACCTCCTGCAAGAGGGGCTATGATAGGGGCAAGTGCAAGGATTGTCATCAATGCTGACAACATCCTTGCAGCCTCCGTGCGATTGTATAGGTCGCGCACCATCGAACGTGAGAGCATCGGTCCGATGCAGGCTCCGGTAGCCTGAAGCACTCGCCATATTACGATTTCTGTGATGGAGTCTGACAGGGCGCATCCTATAGAACCTATGGTAAATATAGCCATTCCCACATACAAAGGCTTTTTCCTGCCGATGCGGTCGCTGATAGGTCCCCATATCAGTTGTGCGATGGCAAAACCGATAAGAAATCCTGTGATGGTAAACTCCACATTTCCGCCTAACGCCTTCTCCATAGCCGGCATGGCTGGCAGGTAGATGTCGGTGGAAAGTGTGGTGCAACCCATCAGTCCGCTCAGAATGAGCATGAACAACCATTGTCGCTTATTCTCTTGTGAAATTTTCTTCATTGTCATATTCTTGATTTTAATTTCCTCTGCAAAGTTACGGAGAATCAAGAATAGAGGTTTTACGATAAATTCGGGTTGTATTGCACAAAATTCATATAAACACAGTATTGGGCACAAAACGAGAATTAAAGATACGAATATCATTAAATTGAATGACCAAATCCCCTCTTCTTTGAACTTGTTTCCAAGCCTTTTTTGGGTGTACCATCCCAATTTGTAAGTTGGTCAGCGCACCCATTAGAACCACCAAGTGAAACGTATGTGTCTGCACTACATGACATGTGGTCAACAAAAGTCAAGAAGTTGTCAATGGCGTTGTCTGTGAATTGAACTTCATTCGTGGCGAAGAGTTTTGTCCAGCTGGTGACACATTCCTGCTTGAAGTCTGTAAAGCCTTTCCACGACATACCAGATAAGAAACTTTTTGCTGCCGAGTCTATACTGGCTTTAGAGTCCAATCCAATATTATGCTTTACAGCAGATGCCATAATGCCATAGTATATGGAAGCCGATTCTTTCTCGTTGAAGTTGACTCTATCTGTTTTTGCAAAGGATGATAAAGCTTCATGTCCCTCATGGATGAACTTGTCAAGCACTCCTATGTATCTATTTTGCCGAGCCATACTTTCACGTTTGGCTTCGGCTTCTTGCCGAGCCTTTTCTTTTGATTCTTGTTCCTTGCGTACTTCCACTCGTCTCCATGCGTCTGTCATTTCTGGCTCCTGCCAAATGGCATTCCAACGAGCCTTCAAATCATTGTACATTCCCATAAGTGTAGTATTATAACTTTTGGCACTGGCGAGTTCTTCCTTCGCACAGACAAGTTGAGTAGTCACTCGCTCCACAGCCTTCTCGTCAAGTTGAGAGATGCATTGTTTGACTTTGTTGTTTTCTGCCTTTAGCGCATCATTCTCGGCACGAAGCGACTTGTTCTCCTCTATCTGCTTATTGAGATTCTGCATATAGTAAGTGTATGTCTTGTTGACAGACTTGCGTACATCTTCATTCTGCTTGTCACGTTCTGTATTAATGGCTACTACAAGAGCCTTGATTGTAGCGTAGATATTAGCCACACGCTCCTCACGCCACGCCTTTTGCCCGATAATAGTAGGAATTGGGATGGCAAGTTCTTTCTTTACGGCATTCATCGCTTCTTGAACTGGAGCCTTGATGTTGAGAAAAGGAATGGTCAGCTCCTTCTTGTCGATCAGGGCAAGTACAGCATACTTCTCTACTTTGTCAAGAGCGACTTTCGCCTGACGTTCAGCTTCAAGCACCACCTTGTTCTTATGCTTGCGTCCTCGCTTCTCTTCCTCTGAAAGTTCATCATAGGAGAAGCCTCTTGCCAAGCCATACTTATGCCCTGCCTTGTTGTAATAGTCAGTATGCAGTTGGGAAAGGTATTGTGATTTGTCCTTTGCTCGCTCTCCCCACACTTTGGCATAAGAGACCCTTTCAACAACACCCTTTTCCGCTTCCGATTTTGTGTAGTTGTCACGTTCTTCTTTTGGAAGTGCTCTCCATTCCTTTGTAGAGAGAATCTTTTCTGGATTATCCTTGTGAATGTACTTGCTTCCGATGCGCCCACGTTTCTTTACTTGTTCAACAGGCACGGTCTGCACATGGGCATGGATGCTTGTCTCGTCACAATGCACATCAAAGCCGATGACATTCTCTTCTCCCCATTTCTCACATGCAAAGCGGTAGGTGTCCAATGCCCAGTCATAGATGCCTTTTTGCAATACAACCTTGCTGTGGTCAGCATTTGGATCTGACGTGTTGAGTTTCTGTTCACCAAAGGCAAGCCTGTTAAGCACATCATGGTCACCACTGAAGATGATGCCGACAGTGCAGTTCGGACTGTTCCTTGAAACTTGGTCGGGACGCTTGGCATCCATATACGGCTTGAAGCCAAGTTCATCAAGTCTGTGCTGCAAGCGTTCATGCAACGGCACCGACTGGGAACCAAGAGGCACTATCTTTCCATCCTTGACTATCTCAAAGTTGAGTCTCTTGCGTGAGTAGTTGTAATGGTTGTTCTTGTCTATGTCCGCGTTTTTGAGTTGGTAACGCTTCTCGTCCCAACCTCTGCGCTCCGCCTCGTTGCCCACTTGGGACGAGAACGATTTCTTGTCTGTGCCTACATGGATGGCGGCACGTGGTATGTTTATTTCCATAAGAATCTTGTTTGAGTTTGTAACATTGTTATAGTGTGATTGGTGACAGGTCTCGGGCGGAGCCTGAGCATAATAGAAGGACTTTTTAAGTGAACAGCGTCAGCA